>CAILTG010000065.1 GCA_903837125.1 Candidatus Magasanikiibacteriota bacterium
AACGGATCTAGCTGTGAATTACATGACAATGAGTGCTATTAAGAAGGGTTTTTTACAAGTTTTTGGGGGAAGTCAGTGGCGGCCATTTATTCACGTAAATGATATTGGAAGAAATATAGTAAAAAATTTAGATAATGATTTTACAGGTATTTATAATTTAGCCACCGAAAATATCATGATTTCTGAATTAGCAAAAAAAATTCAACAAGAAACCGGGTGTGAAGTTAAATTTACCGAGCAAAAATTTGAGGATAATCGCAATTATAACGCCAGCGCTGATAAAGCCAAAAAAGACGATGTGATTGTTCTACCGACAGAAAGAGATATTTTGTATGGTATTAGGCAAATTAAAAAATTAGTTTTGGAAAATCGTGTCAATGATTTAGAAAATGAATTTTATTCTAATGTAAAAAGGTTAACTTCTATTTTAGAAGATTACTCAAACAATTGTATTTCTAAATAAATTATATGAAACCATATATTAAAGAAATCACTCCAAAAGGAGACGACCGCGGCACCTTTGTTCCTTTTTTAGATGCAACTAACAATCTACCTGATCAGGAGGGGCTTGCTATCAAACGCATGTATTATGTTTATAATTATGGCAAAGGAGTTGTGCGTGGTTTTCATTTTCACCAAAAGGAGTGGAAATATTTTATGATTGTTAACGGGGCAGCCAAATTTGTTCTGATTAACCCAGAAAGTCCAGAGGAGATTTTTACTTTTGTTAGCTCAGCTCGTAAGCCGGTTTTGGTTGTTGTCCCACCTGGTTTTGCCAATGGTTGGGTTTCACTAGAAGACAACACAGTTTTAGTTTGCGGCTCCACTGCATCCTTTGATGAATCAGTGGCCGACGATCAACGTTTCGACCCATACAAATGGGGAGATGTTTGGACAATTAAAGGAAGATAATTATATGAAAACTATTGCATTATTCGCCCCAACCGGAATGTTGGGCAACCAAGTTTATCATGTTTTAAAAGATGATTATAATTTGATTTTAGTGTATCGCGATCAAGATAAATTGAAAATTTTGAATGATTTTTTTGGTGGGGTGGAAAAACACAAGAAGGTGGTTTTTGATGTAGAAAATTTGTACGAAGATTATGTTTCCGGATTTTATAGTGATTCTTTTGGCCCTAAGTCGAAAGAGCTTTTTAATCAGATCGGTCCAGTAGATGCAGTGATAAACTGTGCGGGAGTAATTAAACCACATAGTTTAAAAAATCCGCTAATGACGATGTTTATTAATAGTTTTTTTCCTCATATTTTGAGTAACTACTATAAGGAAAAACTTATTCAAATTACCACCGATTGTGCTTTTAGCGGCGTAGAAGGAGCGCCTTATGATGAGAATTCTATCAAAACACCAAATGATTTATATGGTTTTTCAAAAAGTTTAGGTGAGCCAGCTAAACATTCATTGGTACTACGTACTTCCATTATCGGTCCGGAAATTTCTGGTTTTGTCTCTTTAATTGAGTGGTTTAAAAAACAGGACGGTCAGACAATAAAAGGATTTACTAATCATTTTTGGAACGGAATTACTACCAAGCAATTTGGTAAAATTTGCGCTACTATAATAGAAAATAGATCAGATTATCCAGCTAGTGGTTTGTATCATATTTTTTCT
>CAILTG010000066.1 GCA_903837125.1 Candidatus Magasanikiibacteriota bacterium
ATAATTTTATTGAATTAATTCCTTATCATTCTAACATGTTCAGACTATTTAAAAAATTGTCTTTAAAAAATATAGGTGTTATTATGATTATGGAAGATCTCTAGAGAATATGGGAAAAAAGCCACCAGGCCGTTTGAACGTAAACCCCTAACCTAACCTGCAACAATTAACTCGACCCGGCTTTTTATAAGACAGCTTTATCATTAAGCATACTCGAAATATTCTTCTCACAGTCTTCTAAGTCTGCAGTTGTTGATGACCCTTCAGCTGCAGCTTTTTTATTGCTATAGTTTTTTAAAGTATTCCAAAGTCTCCATCGGATTATCCGACTCAAAAATAGCCGAGCCTGAAATCAAACGGTTGGCTCCAGCCCGAATAAGTTCCTCAGCGTTTTCCTCAGTTATACCACCGTCCACACTAATAATGGTATCGGGATATTTATTTCTGAGTTCCTTAATTTTATCAAACACTCTTCTGTCTAAGCTGTGACCTTGAAAACCAATTATATCGATACCCATAAATTGGACAAAATCTGCGAGTGGCAAACCGTCATTATCCAAAGTGTCCAATAAATCATAAATGATTTCATTGCTGGTATTAATATTAATAGCCACTCCAAAATCAACTCCGACTAGGATATTTCTGATAGAAGAATATTTCTCATTAAGATTTTCCAAAACTTCTTTAATATCAAGTGTTGATTCGACATGAACCACTATTCGACGAGCGCCAGCTTTTACCCAATCATCAATAACTTTTTCTGGATTTTTAACCATGAGATCTATCTCATAATCTATTTTATCCCATAAAGGTAAACCAGTATCTTCCTTTAGAATAGACAAAAAATAATCATCGTAACCACCGCCATGATATGGCCAGCTTTTTGATTGTACAAATTTGCCATCAGTAACGTCAATCTGAACAGTGGAAACATAATTTTCCACTAGAGCGAGTTTTTCTTCCAAGTCAGCCAGATTTTGGGGAATAATTGCGGGGATTATTTCTGCCATAAGTATAATTATAATTTATTAGTCCCCATCTTTGTCATTCCCGCGTAGGCGGGAATCCAGTTTCTTTTTAATTCTGGATCCCCGCATTCGCGAGGATGACAGAAGGGTTGTAATTTACGGTTTGTTAATAAAACTTTAACGGGTTAACTTTTCTAGTTTTTCTAGACGACGTTTATGTCTCTCTTCACCAGTAAAATTGATGATTAGCCATTTTTTAATAGCCACCTGTGCTTGTTCAAAAGTTACAAAACGGGCACCAATAGAAAGAATATTAGAATCATTATGCTCACGACCCAAGGCAATAGTATCGTTTTTCTTAGCAAAAAAATCTGATTTTGGCTCACCATAATAAACTACAGCACGAACGTGGTGATAGCGGTTAGCACAAATCGCTTCACCTTGACCTGAGGCACCAAAAATAATCGCTCGGCTATTTTCCGGGTCTTTAGAAACGGCGTGAGCAGCTTGGGAAATATAATCTGGATAATCATCTCCTACCTCGTATTTCTTAGCCCCAAAATCCTCGACTTCATAACCCAAAGCTTTAACAAAAGCCACAACTTTTTCTTTTAATTCAAACCCAGCGTGGTCAGTGGCAAAATAAATTTTCATGTGTACATTATAGCAAATAATATTGAAATTCAAAATTCAAATATAATCAACTTTTTCTGTCATAACATTTTTATGAAAATTATATAACCCTTTAATATAATTCCACTGTATTTGTGTCGATGAATGGAATCGGACCATTGTCTGAGGCTTATGAGTCCCCCGTTCTACCATTGAACTACATCGACAAATATTTAACTAGGTTAATATAGCATTTTGAGGAAGAAAAACAACTTAAATATTACTTTTGTTTTCTTCTAACGGTTCTTATTCTGTGACAGTTTGCACAGACAAGATCACATTTTGATATCTCTTTCTTCAATTTTTCAAGAGACAAAATATGTTGGACAAAGGATGCTATCTCAAATTTTTTACCACCCAAATGATTGAATTCCAATACCTGTGGATATTTTTCACCGCTAAAACCGCAATCTTTGCATTTTCTACATTTTTTATAACTTTCAATATAATTTGATAAATTTTTCTTTAGTCTTTTAACATAACCAATGTGTTTTACTTTATTCTTGGGATACCAAACTGTCTTCATATATTGCTTGTGATATTCGCTTCTTTTTTTAATATCTTTTAGTGGCATATTAATGAGTCATAAACTAATATGTGTTTATGATACCATAAAAATTAGAAAAACAGAATTTGCGGGCCTCGAATTGGCCGCAAGTCCCTAAAT
>CAILTG010000067.1 GCA_903837125.1 Candidatus Magasanikiibacteriota bacterium
CAAAGCCAGGGATGCTTTCGTTGGTTAAACTTCTAACTCTGTTAAAATAGTCTGAGTTAAAAATTTCTAAAAGTGTATTATTTTCAGCGTTCAGATTGTCGTCTTTAATTTGGCAAAAGGGGCAAACCTCCGCTTGTCCGGTTGGCAAATAATGAAGATATCTTCTGGCTGCGTGGCAGATAGTAATGGCATGTGAACCATTTTTACCTAATATGACAAAAAATGAATATTTGCCAATCAGGTCTTCGTTAATTGTCTCTAGACGTTTTTCTTGTTCTATCGTTAATTGCCAATCACTACGTTGATTTTTACCTATTGGTACATAAGTAGAAAATGAAACTGCTATACATCCAGTATTTTCTAGCATAGATAAAAATTCATTATCTTCTAAAAGATAAAAGTTGGCTCGATTTATCATAATGCTAAACCCAAATAACATTTGCTCTTTTCGGCACATTTCCGCAACCGCCATCACCTGATTAAAAACTCCTGTACCACGAACCGTGTCTGTCAGGTCTTGGTTGCCATCAATTGCTAAAGACAAAATTACATTTTGTAAATTTGCTAATCTTTTGATGGTTTGTGCGTTGAGAAGTGTGCCATTGCTGGCAACGTGGAAAACGGTATCTGGATAATCACTCATGATTTTAATCAGATCGTATTCGCACAAAAATGGTTCTCCGCCGATTATTGAAACAAAATTTACTCCTAAATCGCTTTGTTCTTGTAGTATTTTTCGTAAAATATTTTCGGGCATGGTAATCATGCTTTGATTGTTGGCAAAGCAAAATTCACAAGCTAAATTACATTTCATGGTAGGGCTAATAGAGACAAGCTCTGGTAAAAAAACACCTTGCTTGTAAAACAATTTTCTTTTAAGACGTTCTATTAGGAATCTTTTGATAAAAACATTTTTAAGGGCAAATTTCCAATAACGAGAACGATAAATTTTTTCCTGCCAACGCACAAAAGCACTATTTGTGTTACCCGCACCAATCTTCAGCATTTGCCATTTTCTTATGTGAGTTGTCTTATTGCCAAAAATAGTAGCAACGATCAGATAAATTTTGTTGTGTATTATTTTGCCTGTTTTTCCACTTAAAAAAATTAAGCGTAAAAGCCTTAACACTGAAAATACTATCAGCGTGAATACTTTTTCCATATAATCCTTACAATTTGTTAATGAACTAATTGGCCATACATTATACCGAAACTAAGCATTTGTAAAGATATGATATAATCTGGTAAATTGACAAAATCCTCAATATATTATTAACTTTGCTTAGTACGTTAAAAATAATTGTTTTAAATATCGGAGTAAATGTAATGGACAAATCTTATTTATTTGGTAAATACGGCATTAAGAGTTTGAAAGAAATTACCGGTTGTTTAAGTAATTTGGCTTTTGATCCTGGCCAATCCAAGGGTCGTCGGTTGCTGGTATCTTCTCAAGAAGATGAGATTTTTGGTGATTGTCTTGATCCTTTCTGGTTTGATTATATAAAAATCTTGAATAGTAAAAGCTTTCGAAGATTGAAAGATAAGACTCAAGTTTTTGTTAATACTGATAGTTGCCATACGACAACCCGCGCTAGGCACACATTTGAAGTTATCGGCATTGGCGTCATGTTGGCAAATTTGCTTGGTCTGAATGTAAATTTAGTCAATGCAATTTGCGCTGCTCATGACATCGGTCATGGACCTTACGGTTATGTAGGTGAGCAGGTATATTTTGATAAATTTGGTAAAAAATTTAAGCATGATGTTTTCGGTGTAGTTATCGCTCAAAAAATTGAACGAGCCGGCGGTGGTTTAAATTTAAGCTATGAAACTTTGGAAGGCATTAGCTTGCATTCTGGGTCAACGGCCGTTATTCAAGATAAACCGTTGGAATATTCTTTAGTACGAATAGCTGATAAGATTTCATATATCCTTGGTGATATCAATGATGCTGTTAGGCATGGCTTAATTGACACGAATGATTTGCCGAATATTATTAGCGACCTTGGCATTACTCAACGCGAACGTGTGATGAAATTGGTTTGTGAAATTGTCGTAGCAAGCGCTAAAGAACAAACGCTTGTTTTTGAATCAACTGAATTAGGTCAGAAATTTCTTGAGCTTAAGAAATGGATGTATAAAAATATTTATGTTGATAATAATAATGGAATCCATAAAGAGGCGCTGAAAATAACTTTTGAATTTTTGGACAAAGAGTTCCCTGGACGCGTTCAAGTGTTGTGGCCGTTATTGACTGACAGAGAAGTGGATGAATTATCTAGATTAACTCAGCATTCAAGAAAAATTACTCTGAATGATATTAAACATTTCGGTATTACAGAAATTATAAATTCTTTTGAAAGAATGAATACCGATTGGAATATAAATATTCATGACACTGATTTAGCTTGGGGTAATAGATAATTAAAAGCCGGGAACTTAAAGTTCTCGGCTTATTTTATTTTGGTTTATTTTCTAACTCAATGGCTAGGGCAAGGATCATTAGTGCGTTTCTGATTCGAGGACAATGGCTTCCTCCGGATTCGGTTCGGAATCTTAGTGGCAATCCTTGATGGGTGTCAGTGCTCAAAAATGCATCACCTTTTCCTGCGAATCTGACCTTTAGTATTCCGGTATCGCTTCCGTCGGTGTCGTCGTGTTGTATACAATACCAAATATCTTGTTCGATTTCCGGTGGCCAAATCAGATTTTCTAATAAATCAATTATATTTTCCGCTTGTTGTTCTCGTGGCGTAGGCATACAGCCTCCTATATTTAAAATAACGATTTTGTTTATGTAATCATAAAAAGTTAGAAATATCAAGGGTTTTTATACAAAAAATAATATTTGCTTTAGTAGGGATTTTTTTGTATACTAAAGTAAAGGTAATTAATACTTAAAATATGTTTTATCCATTAGAACTTTTGGCCAAGTGGCTTACTTATTCTGTTTTTCAAATTGCGCCGGGGTCGGTGTTGGGTGGGGCAGTGACTTTTTTTATTTTTGACACTTTGAAAATATTTATTTTATTGTTTGTCATTATTTTTATCGTGTCTTTTGTCCGCACCTATTTACCACCGGAAAAGGTTCGCTTGTTTCTCGCTCGTAAAAATAAATTGACTGGTCATGTGTTGGCATCATTGGTTGGTATTGTGACGCCTTTTTGTTCTTGTTCGGCAGTGCCTTTGTTTCTTGGTTTTGTGGAGGCGGGTGTGCCACTTGGGGTGACTTTTTCATTTTTAGTAGCCTCACCTATGATTAACGAGGTGGCGGTGGTATTACTCTTTGGGCTTTTTGGTTGGAAGATTGCTGTGCTCTATATCGTCAGCGGTTTATTGATTTCGATAATTTCTGGTTTGATTATCGGGCGGATGAAAGTTGAACATTTGGTGGCTGACTTTGTCTGGAAAAATAAAAATAAAGATAATCAAGTAGATGAGAATAGAATGACCTGGCAGGAAAGGGGCGATTACGCTTTAAATTATGCATGGAATATTTTTAAAAAAGTTTGGTTATACATTGTAATCGGTGTCGGCATTGGCGCTTGGATTCATGGTTATGTGCCAGCGGATTTCTTGGCTTCTTATGCTGGCGTTGATAAATGGTATGCGGTGCCACTCGCTGTTTTGATCGGTATTCCTTTGTATTCAAATGCGGCTGGAGTCATTCCATTGGTCAGTGCCTTGACGGAAAAGGGTGTGGCCATCGGCACGACTTTAGCCTTCATGATGGCGGTGACTGCATTATCATTGCCGGAATTTATGATTTTGAAAAGAGTGATGAAAATAAAATTGATTGTAATTTTCGCGTCTGTGGTTGGATTGGGGATAATGTTGATAGGCTACGCGTTTAATTTAATTTTGAAATAA
>CAILTG010000068.1 GCA_903837125.1 Candidatus Magasanikiibacteriota bacterium
GTCAGAAAAGAAGTCTTTGGAAGAAAGAATCATTACTTTGGAGCAACAAAAAACCGGCTGGATCGAAGCGCTGCGGGAATGGGTGAAAGAGGCTCAAACTGGAGTAAAAATCGCTCGGGGATATGACCTTATACCTAAAAAGGTCATAGCCAAGAAATTGTTTGGCTCGAACCTCCTCCTCTCCTCCCAAAACCTCCGCCTTTTACCAACCAAAATCGAGGGGGAAAAATCCGTATCCGTTTCGCCAATCGTGGGGGAAAAATGTGTACCTACATATTCAAGCGAGGGGGAAAAATCTTCGGAAACAAGCGAAAAATCCGTACCAATGGGGAAAAAAAATGTTTTATTGTTCGAGGGGAAAAATCCGTGGGACACCCTTCGTATCGCCAGGCAATTTGTTGGTACAATTTTAAACAAAAACACCTCCTTATTTCAGGAAAGTGTTATAGTGGTACCGGTAAGGAGAATAGAACCAGTTTGGTTGTAAAATCATATGCCGCAAGCTTATATATTTTAGTACCAATGCTAATTTGGTGACTTTTATTATCTCGGTTATCAATCATAAATTTAGTCCCAAGTTTCATGGTTAACCACCCGGGAATTCCTGAACAATTAGCAAACTGAAAACGATAACCACTTTTCCCATAAATACCAACCGCCACTCCATAATCTTTTGTTGGAACGGTCGTGGTGCCTGTCTTTGTTTTAACAATTTCTACCCCTGGTCCAATAACAGCTCTAACAGCCATTTCATTATTCCTATCGGTAAAAGATAAATTGCTGTCACCAGAACTCGTTTGATTATTAATATCCGCCTTTGTACATCCAACTCCCACGGTTAAAAATGAAACAGTCAAAGCAAGTAGGAATAAAGTATTTTTAGTCATATTTTTATTTATTTAACTCTTAATTTGTAAGCTTGTTTAATTGTTTTAAGAATCGCTGGAACAAACGGATTGTCCTGAGCAATTTTGGGGAAAACTTTTTTTCCTTCCCGTCGCTTTTGTATTAAATTGGCCTGCACTAAAATTTTAATATGTTGTGACGCTAAAGGCAGGGAAATATTTAGAATTTCTGCAATAGTACTGACAGAAATTTTTGGTTGCTCGACCAGGATACGAAAAATCCGATAACGATTAACAACACTAAGCACCTTAAATGTTGTCGCCATACGCTCATCAGTTTCACTAAGTATTTGACGATTTTGTTGAATTTCTTTTTCGCTTAGCGTCATATGATTAAGATAATGATTAAATACTTGTTTAATTAAACACTTGTTTAATAATTTAAGTGTATACCGTAGCAAACAATCCGTCCAGTGGACCATAAGTGCATAACTATTTGTTTTAAATATCTGGCTTAAGCTAAGCTCAGCAAAATAAACCAACACACTATGCGCTGTTAATAAATCATCTATTGTTATTTTAAACCTAGAGTGTTATGGTGAAAGTATTACTAATCAGAGATAACTACTAAATAATATGAAAAAGAATATTTTGTCTGCTGGTATTTTGTTGGTGTCAATTTTATTTATTGGCTCAGCTTGTAACCCAATCCCCAATGCAGAACCAACAAATCAGCCAAATGATACCAAGACTAGTTCAACAACCAGTAGTTTAACTGCCAATATAATTATTGAAGCTCCTAAAACTGGAGAAATAATAACTTCGCCAGTCACAATTTCAGGCAAAGGAATTGCTTTTGAAGGGCAAATAAATGTTAGAGTAAAAGAAAACACCGGCAAACTGTTGACCCAAACATCAATACAACTAACAAATGGCATGGACAAATATTCAAATTTTTCTGAAAAAATTACCTATGAAAAACCTACTCAAAAAAATGGCCTAATAGAAGTATATGAAATTTCTGCTAAAGATGGGGCTGAAATAAATAAAGTTTCGGTGCCGGTAATTTTTGGAGATTTGCAAATTCAGGATATTAGCGTAGCTTTTCCCAAACAAAATGAATTTGTTGATGATCCTATGACTGTTCAAGGAGAAGCAAATGGTTCTTGGTATTTTGAAGGAGTTTTTCCTGTAGAATTATACGACGCCAACGGTTTACTCATGACTAGCGGGAAAGCTTATGCACAAACAGATTGGCAGACCAATAAACAAGTATCTTTTAAGTCTTCCTTAAGTTTTGATACTCCAGTTACCAAAGAAGGAAAATTAATTTTGCGAAATGATAATCCTTCTGGTTTGCCAGAAAATAGCAAAAAAATTGAAATACCTGTTAAATTTGCACAGTACGAAGGTAAAACAATAGTAAAAGTATATTTTTCTAATCAAACATTAAATCCCAATGTTCAAGACTGTTCTTTAGTTTATCCAACAGATCACATTATTTCCCCAACTCAAGCAGTTGCTACCGCTGCTTTAAATGAATTGCTTAAAGGCCCAGTAGCTTCTGAAATACTCTATAAGTATGGTACTAGTATAAATTCTGGAGTTACTTTACAGAGTATAAAAATAACTTCTGGTACAGCCTATGTTGATTTTTCTAGCCAACTTGAGCAGAGTGTTGGCGGATCATGCAGAATAAGTTCAATAACTTCTCAAATTAAGCACACACTAACTCAGTTTCCAACTGTTACCAATGTGGTAATTTCAATAAATGGCAAAACTGAAGACATCCTACAACCATAAACACTCAATTTTACCATTAGGCTATTGACAAATTAATACCTTTATGGTATTATATAAAATCTCTTATGAGAAGCGATTTAATTAAGAATCGCTAGACTCACACCTCTTTAGTGTCATATTTGCAAATGGCTCGAGCAGGAAGCGAGTCATTATCTATATTTTTATGACACCGAACAAAACGGCCAGTTTTAGTGAATTGGGTATTGCCCCCAAAATTCTTGGTATTCTTGAATACCACAAGTTTATTATTCCTACTCCCATCCAACACCAAGCCATTCCTGTAGCTTTAGAGGGAAAGGATATTATTGGTATAGCTCAGACAGGAACAGGTAAAACCTTGGCTTTTGGTTTACCTTTGATTCAAAGGCTCTCTATTTTAAAAGCCAAAGGATTAATCCTTTTACCAACCAGAGAACTAGCTTTACAGGTTGATCAAATTTTACAAAAAATTGGCAATTCCATTGGTTTAAAGACTGCTGTATTAATTGGTGGAGCCTCTATTCAGCAACAAATTAAATCTTTATTTAGAAGCCCACACATCATTATTGCCACCCCAGGCCGTTTGTCTGATCTCTTACAAAGAAGAGCTTTAAATTTAAACCAAATTAAAATTGTAGTGTTGGATGAAGCCGACCGCATGCTGGACATTGGTTTTGCACCACAAATTAAACAAATACTTTCTCTAATTTCTATTGATCGCCAAACCATGCTTTTTTCGGCCACTATGTCCCCAGAAATTGCCAGACTTGCTTCACAATACCAAAAACTTCCACTGAGAATTGAAGTTGCACCATCGGGAACAACCTCAAATCAAGTAGAACAAGAAGTTTTTATCATCAACAAAGAATCAAAAATGCAGTTATTGGACAAAATTTTACAAGATAACAAAGGCAGTGTGTTAATTTTTTCCCGAACTAAACATGGAGCCAAAAAAATTACTATTTCTCTAAAAAGCATTGGTTATTCCACTGCTGAAATCCATTCCAATCGTTCACTCAATCAACGCAAAGAAGCCTTGGAAGGTTTTAGAAATGGTAAATATCGCATTTTGGTTGCGACTGACATCGCGGCCAGAGGCATTGATGTAAAAGGTATTAGTCTGGTAATTAATTATGACATGCCAGATGATTTAGAAAACTATGTTCACCGCATTGGCCGTACTGCTCGAGCTGGAGAAACCGGCAAAGCTATTACCTTTGCTACCAGAGAAGAAAGAAATGATGTAAAAAGTATTGAAAGAATAATTAGAAAAACTTTGCCTATTTTAGAAGTTCCAACTTTACCTCCAAGGAGACAACCAATTGCTGAAGAGCACAATCATGATAATAACTTTAGTCGTAGAACGCCACCCGGAAGGTTCCACCAAAAAAGAAATGATCATGCGGGGAATGACTCATTTAATTATCCAAAAAGAAAAAAAAGTAATTGGAGACATTAATAATTAAAAAAATAAATCCTCTTAAAAAGATAACCTAAAACAAAAAATGACCAAAAGGGTCATTTTTTGTTCTTGACAAACCTTAGCAGCGGGCATATAATAGTCCACACCATCGCGGGGTAGAGCAGCCCGGCAGCTCGCAGGGCCCATAACCCTGAGGTCGTTGGTTCAAATCCAACCCCCGCAACACAGTCTACGCGGTAGTAGTTCAGTTGGCTAGAACGTCTCCTTGCCAACTCGAGGAACAGGTTTCAAGTGTCATCCAAACATACGAAATTTGCTCAACTGTCGCAAGATACTAGATTGTCGACGCAATAAAAAATTTACTTCCAATTGGGCGATGGTCGCCGGTGGAGTTCCAGATAATTTTGATTACTGATTTTATTCAGTAATTTTTTTATATGGAGATAAAAATAATCCTGCAAAAGTTCTGTGAGTACTCTAACTACATTAAGGGTTATACTCCAGATACCATTAGAAGATACAAGACCAGTGTGGAACGACTCTACCGGGTGGCCAAGATTACCCAGATGGAAGAAATAAACGAAAAGAATGTGCGCAACTTTTTTTTCTTTGGACGTGTTGAGTGCCACTGGTTACCGAATAGTTTTATTAATTATCATAAATCACTTAAGATCTTTTTCCGCTGGTGCATAAAAGAAGGCTACATGAAAAGTGATCCTTTACTAGATATTGAAATGCCGAGATTGGAAAAAAGGTTACCAACACGATTAACAAAACAAGAAGCCCAAAAACTTTTAGAAGTTGTTTACAATTTTCCTTATGATTATAAATTCTTACGCTTTCGCAATCACGCAATATTTGCGATTTTATTATTTGCCGGACTGCGCAAAAAAGAATTACTAAATTTAAAGTTTGCTGATGTTGATATGGAAAATATGTCCGTATATGTTCGTCAGGGTAAGGGAAGAAAGGATCGGATAATCCCAATCTGTCCCAGACTGGCTGAGATATTAAAAGTATACGTTGAAGAACGTCATCGATTAAAAAAGACTTGCCCGGGGTTCTTTGTTTCACTTAACCACAATGAAGGATTAAGCGAAAATGGTCTACGACATATGCTTCGGAAGGTATTGAAGGTCACAGGCCTAAAATTTAGTCTCCACAAGCTACGCCACACCTTTGCCACATTCATGATTGAAGGCGGTTGCGACATTTTTTCGTTATCCAAGATGATGGGTCATTCGGATATAAAAACCACCAGTATTTATCTGGCGGCTAGTGTGGAACATTTAAGAGGGCAGATTATGAAACATCCGTTGAATGATGTTTAAATTATCAAAATATAGTTAAGGTTTGATAGAAACCCTATAAACTTTTGGATTATCTGGAAAAATTAAAATAAGATTTTCTCCATCCCATTTAACTGAGTCCGGAATAGGAAAGATTACCTGGCCTCTGAATGTTATGGCGGGATCTGTGGGGCCTTGGTAAATAACCTGACTAATTTTTGCAGTGGAGGAAGGGATAAGAGGGATTGTATAAATAGTTTGAACAGCTGCATTTTCATCTCCCATCTGAGTAAAAAGTAATATTTTGTTGTCTGTAGAAATACTAATTGGGAATGCACCATTATTAATAATTCGTGAAAAATTATTTGGTCCTTTTACTATCATCTCATATTCAAAATTCTTATCTTCAATGGTTGTCGCCGTCCAATTCCCATCTGCTGATTTGATTGTTGTAACTACATCTCCAGGATTGAATTGAATGTCGGCAGGTAGATTATCACTTAAAGTGTTTGTCGGAGGTAAACTTTTAAAATTCAAAATAAGTTTTGGGAGCATCTGAAAAAAAATCTCGTCTGTCATCACTAAACCTTCTCCACCTGGAGCTTCAATTTCTATAAAATAATTACCCTCATCATATAGATATGTTTCAAAATCGACACCCGAAATAATGTAAAAATCTAAATTGCTAATTTTTTTATTTTCTAGCTTTGTTGGATTAGATGGGTCGGTTGTAAAATAACTTGAGTTATAAAAATCATTCACCTTTACATTTTTATAATGCGGAATAACCAAAATAGCACTTGTATATACGGGAGTAGATGTGTCATGTCCATTTTCTGTAATATAGAAACGCATCGATTCCTTGTTTCCCGTACCAACATCTACCCAATGGATAGGAGTGCTAAGATAAAAACCATCTGGTACATTAATCGCCCATTTACCATTCGGATCTAAGACATTATTTTTATTAATCTGTATTTTTACATTACTTATTTCTTTATTTGGATGCTGAATGTATTGTCTAAAAAAAACTAAAACAAAAATGGCTCCAAGAATGAAACATGCAACAGTGCACAATAAATAAATATTTAAATTTTTGTTATATTTCATATTAAGTAAGGCATTAAAAATATATTACTGGAACAACGAAAATTTCCCTGTAAATTCTTTAAGTTCAGTCGTCGAACCAAACATTACAATGCCGTAATACTCCAGCTCTACCTCTTGTGTTGTATGTGTAGCATTTTGTTGTTCTTGAGAGGTACCTACTGTCATTGTGCTGGTAAAATCTGAAAATGGAATACCGCGAGCCAAGCATTCTATACGAACGTTACGAATTTTGTTTGAATTATCTGCCTTCAGTACTATATAGGGAAAATGAGAAATATTTAGATGGTTACCATTGTCTTTGTCTTGATACTGCAAAAAGCACATTTCCTCAGCTTTGCCTGATCCACCCGCAAGGCCAGCTGTCATGTGGCCCAAGGCATTCATTAATTTACCAATTTCAATTTTTTTGTTTAACACGGCGATAAAACGTTTGGAATTTTCGTCTGGGAGCATATGAATTAATTAAATTTATTAATTTTTGTTTCTTCTAGACCTAAAATACATCACCCTAGCTGTTCTGGTGATTGTTTCAGCTACTTCGTCTAAGTTTGATTCAATTAGTTGATTAGGTATTCGTATCGTGCGATACCCATTATGAGCAGAATAATATGACCTGTTTAAATCTGAGGTCATTTGTTTAACATTCATATAGTGTTGCATACCATCAACCTCAATATCTATCCTTGCCCAGGGAATAGATATATCTATATGCTTGTGCCCATCCCACTGTTCTAGTTTGCATTTTATACCTTTTCGGATTAAAGCGTCATGCAAAGCTTGCGCTTCTGGTGTTATATGCTCATTTACATAGTTATTTGCTTCATATGGAATATAATTTGTCTCCTCAGGTATCTCTGTACTCAGTTGGTCGATCTTATTGACCATTTTATTCCAGGATAATCTACCTCTTAATTTATGCCATAAAAATATGCACCCAATTACCACACCACAGAAGACTAAAATATAAATAACCCAGTGCCAAAATTTAGCTCTGTCAGCGAAATACATTAAAATCATATACAAAACCCCGAGTGTCACTATCCCCTTGATTGGGTCATCGTCGTAATAATTATATCGCCCGTAGCTCATAAAATTTGTTTATCACTTCTTTAATTTTACAATTTGATTTACAATCTCTTCTAGACTTGCAGAAATGTGACCATTAGCTTTTGCCTTACTTAGGACATCAGAAATTATAAATGGATTTTTTAACGCCTGATTCTTTCTAGGAAATCCGAATAGTGACTGAGACAATTCTAATAAATTATCAAATTCTGAACTACCAATCTCATTCTTTATGGTTGTTTCCAAATTAATTTCAAAACAGGCAAAATTTTGCTTCACCTGTGTTTGTGGAAAATCTTCTACTGACTCATCTACTAGTCGTAACATTGTATGGTTTTCACTCGATTTGGCATCAGTACTTCCTTTATCTCCGTCCCAAACTATGTATGTTGGTATGCCTAGGCTTTTAAAAATTAGTGCTGGACGATCAATACTGCTTTTACCATTGCAGGAAATAACCGAGATACCCATGCTGGAAAAATCATACCCTAGAACAGTGGCACATGCTAAAATTGAAGCAACATCATCTTCGCCTTCAACTAAAACAGCAACATCAGCAAAAAATCCTTCATTTAATACGGGGGTCATAATCGAATGTAATCGGGGTACCAGCGTTTGTTCCGTAAAAGGTGCACAAGTTGCTCCAGTAACACTGTACAGCTTATTAGCTACATCTTGTAATTTAGTTTCGATTATTTTTGTAACTTTGGGTAAACCCGGATTAACTTCAAGTTTTCTTAGTAATCTTATTTGATTAATTCGATCAATGCCTACAAAGTGAGGAGAATGAGTACCATAGATTATCTGTGTTCTTTCTGCAACTCCAGGAGTCGTCCCTCTAGATAAATTTATAAGAATTTTTGCTAGGTGGCGTTGGCTATTCGGATGCTGGTAAAGTTCTGGTTCTTCTATGGCAAGGACTAATACTGGTAAACACGTACATGACGTGTCAGTATTTTTTTGTTGTGCAAGCATTAAATGTTGTAATGCTGTAATAATGAAGGCTCTTTGCAATCCGTGTCCTGCACGGCTCACAGGAGATGAATATCCGTCTTGATTTAATTTTGTCTCAGCTTTTGGATCTGGAAATATTACATCCATAATTTTTTGCCATTCCATTTCAATACTTGCATCAGGAACGAATATCTTTAAAGTGGACGTTAAATTATCTGCCAAAGAATTAAGTTCAACTAGATTTAATGGATTCATTATACTTTTAAATTGTTGTTGTGTTTCTGTTTTTAATTGTGTTAATTCTGGTTTATTAGATAAGACACAACGCACCACTAAATTAATTAACTGCATTATCGGGGAATCTTGCCCATCCGAAGCATCTTGGGATGCGTCTCTTATAGCAGGAATAAAAAGAAATTTAGTAAAACGGCCTAGGTATCCAGCACCAACAGTTTTAAATCCAAAAAATTGTCCATCATCTTTTTCTCTTGCACAATCTGATGGATTATCTTCTTCCCACTTTTTTAACGAGTCTAATGTCGCATCTTTGCTTGACCAATTTGGTAAACTTGAATATTTAGGATTTAATTTCAAAGTTGCTAAAATTTGTTTAGCGACTGCGATTGCACCGGTTTGTTGAGTTATTTTTTTTAATTCTTTGAATTCTGGATTCTGTAGTAATGCTCCATGATAATTATTGATAATTTTATCATCTTTTAACGAAAATATTTTTTGTACAGTTAAAGTGTCATTTTGTACATATTTTTCAAAGAGAGTCTTTGCTTCAATAGATAATTCCTTATATGTAACAGATACGATAATTTCACGACCGGTATCGCGATTATAAAAATCATCGGCATCTATTTTGGCTGATTGATTGTAAAATATATCTAAAGCACGCAAAAAAGATGATTTACCTGATCCGTTCTTACCAACTAAGGCGGTTAGGGCGTCACAATTAAGTGTTTCATCTTCAATAGAACGAAAATTTTGTACTTTAATTTTTTCTATAATCATATATAATTTCTAACTGTTGAAAAAAGTGCATCTATTTTTTCTTCCATCGTAGTTGTGCTCCCATGTTCTTCTTTCCATTGATCTGAAACATAATCTTCAGCTCTTGCCATTTCATAATTTTTTTCAGCCATCTCTTCAGCATCTAAATTCATTAATCTGTATAAACAGCAAATATTATCAATTCCAAACTTATGATTAAATTTGTTTGCGTCATAATATATGTTATCTAAATGTTCCCGCACATCCTTGGCTTTATGTAATGATTTTGTTTCATCTTCTACAGTCTCCAATTTATTTTCCCAATATTTTTTTAAGCTACCCAAGACTGCTTCCTTACTTTCTTTATCACCAATATAACTACCATAATTTTGATAGTAAATATCAAATAAATTCAATACTGAATTAAATTCGTCCTCATCTTCAGCTAAAACAAAAAGTCTGTCTATAAAAATTTTCCAATTTTTAATGATATAATCTTTTATATTTGCGTTATCGCTAACTTTCTCCAGAAACCACTTAAGTGTTGAAAATTGCATGTTTGATATTTTGGTTACTTCAATTTTTTTGAGCAATCGCAATATATCATCTTCAATTGTGTCAATATCTAAAAGTGTCGTATAAATGTCAAGAATTTCTAATTCTAAAGAATCATTCCTGATAATTTTAAGATCAGCTTCTTTATTTTTTATAAGTTCAAAAACAGGCCTAATTTCTTTTTTTTCAATTTTTAAACCCTTGAAGAAAGTAAAGACATTTAATTTTTTAAATTGGTCAATATATATTGATGAATTTAAAATTCTCCATTTTTCATTTGGATTGTTATTAAAATAGTTAATTAAAAAATCAGTAATTGATGGATTAAAAAAATCATAGTTAATTTTTTCGCCAAAACGATGAGCCGAAATGAATCCTCCTAAAAGCTCTTTTATTTTTATTTTAAAAATGTTGTTCTTTCTTTGAAACCCGCCGGTTTTAATCTCATACTCTAATCGAGCATTGAAAGCATTCTCAATTACATTGTTTTCTTGGCCTTGCAAAGTAAATATTGTGGCTAATAAAAATCTTGCATAATCATCAATTTGGTTCTCATAAGGATTCTCCCAAATTAGAGATGGACTTTCTAAATTCCCCAAAATATACTCTATGTAATTTTTAGGTTTAATGCCAGCTAATCTCAGCGGATCAGTAATAAATTTTATTAGTCGGGGGTTAAAATTTTTGTGTCGAATAATTTTCCAATAATTTTTATCTTTTACGATTGCCTTATAAAATTCCAGGTTTAAACCAGAGAAAAAAAGATGGTTGTAAAGGATTAAAGCTTTCTGATAATCAGAATAATCATTTAAATTTACCTCGTGTTTGGCGAGCTCTAATTTTGGCTCTTGTAATTTAACGAAGTGTTGTAATGCTTGGTTTAATACTGTTGTTCTGCTTGTAAGTATCATCCTTTTTGTTGGGTCATCTTTTATTCTGTTTATAAAATTAATTAAAGCAGAGTCACTATTTTTTGGTTGTACCAGTTCTAAGTAATTAGAACCTAAAAAGTCATCAAAATAAAATACTTGTTTTGTTTCAGGTTTCCAGTTATTTTCAGCCTCTATTATTTTTTCATCGACATTCACTAACTCATACCCACTCCCAAGAAATTTGTAAATTAACATTCTTCCCAAAACAGTCTTACCAACGCCTGGCTCTCCAATAATTATTAAAAATCTTTCCTTATTTAAAATTTTTATAGCTTGTTTATATTTTTCATTTGGAACATACAGCTCTATATCCTTAATAATATTTTTAGCGGTAAACTCCGATCTACCATTTATACCATTATGAATAATCTTTTTTAAAATATTAATACTTGAAAACCAAAGTTTATAATGTTGCTCCTCAATTTTGGGATATTTACCTATTAAATTGTTTAATTCATCTCCACCAAATATATCGCCAGTAGTAAGAATAAAGGGTTGTAAAATATTTAAAATAACCTTTTTGTTGGCAGGGCTTAACTTAACACTTGTTGTTACTATATATCTTTTTGGTTTTAATTTTATAATTTTTTGAAGCTCATCTGTTTTCAAATGTTTGACTAGTTTCATGAAGCCACTACCCGCCCAATGTTTTGCTTGTACAATAATTTCGTTTTTATTTTTTGTTGTTGCGTATCTAAAATCAATTCCATCATCTTTACCAGTTTTAAATGTTTCTAATCTTATCTTTAATTCAGCCTGAAGCAAATCTCTACTCAGATTTTCAAATTCTTTATCATTTAATACTTCAAACCTGTAATTAATCATAAATACACAAATACTACCTATTTCTAGGTTTCCACAGTATAGTTTACGCTCAAACTGTACACTTGACAAGTAAAGAAAAAGCCTAAAGTTTTTACTCTTTAGGCTCTTCTTTTCTAGGTATCGGACGATAAATTATCTTCAAAAGATCTAGCAAATTTGTACCCTGTCTAGTAGCTTCCTCCCTTGTAATTTCTTTGCCAAACCTTTTTCGATAAATTTCCTGATATTTAGTGATGTTTTCATCTGAGAACATAAACTTAATTATTTATCTAATACTTTTCCAGCTCGCTCTATTTTTTCCACAATAACATTTGGAATACAAGGCGCAGTGGTCGTCGGGGTGCTATCGTAAAAAGTGCAATCGTTCTCATCTAACTTACCAGTTATTAAAAACAAATCATGTGTAGGATCTGTGGTATCTGCGTCAATATTGCCATAGGTCTTGAGCATGTAGGTAACCCATTCACCGTGAGTCTGCTCTGGACCAAGTAATAGATTTGGATCATTAGGTATCGCCCAAAACCAATCGTGATAGCTATTATTAAATGAAGTGTGGTCTTTATCTGCAACCCAAAACTTTATTCCATCTATTTGACTCATTCCGGCAATAACTCCTAGCCACTTAACCCCTTTGCCCATGTAAGTGCTTGTGGAAGTTTCAGATACTACAGTATTGTAGCTCAAACCATTCAAATTACCATAACTCATCGCGGGTGCTTCGTGCTTATTATTCCATGCATTCAAAATTGCCATCTTTAACATGTTATCGCATACAAATATACCAAATACCAAAAATACCGTTGACAACATAATTAATAAGGGCTTTTTATCTTTGATTGTCTTAATGCTAAGTTGTTGGTTATTTTTACGATTTAATCTAAAACTTAAATATAAACTAAAACCGAGTATTGATAATATCACTAAATATAGACCAATAGCATAAATATATTGAATATTATCTGGACTTAAAGTAAATATCATATCTATCCACGTATATGCATCCATAATGAACATAACACCAATTATGCCAGTCAAAAAACTACTAAGGTAAGTAATTGTTTTATTTTTATAAATTCTATATCCAATAATTGCTAAAGTGGTTAAAATAATCGTCGGCATTATGAAGTCCAAGCTTTGGATAAAGATGAGAGAGAAAATGAACAAGAGCAAAGTTAAAATGTAGAAGTTTGTTTTGGTGGACATATGATTATATAATATAAGTTATTAATTATTCCAAAATTTATACACCTAATAGATTATTGAATGATCGTTTCTTTATATAGTCCCCATGGTTTCCTTTAATTTCCAGTCAATAATAAAAGTAAACTGATTTACTAAATACTTATCAAAGTCAGATTTATCAGCTTCTAAACAAACAGAGATGAAGGTTATAAAACTTTCAAAACGCGCTTGATGTGTAAAATTCACAAACATTCTGCAAAAAATTTCAAATAATTTTTGGTCAATTCCAAATGTATCTTGTAATATCTTTGTTAATTCAGCGATATTATATTTTGGTCCAGAAAATTTGTCATTAGCTGAAAGATATGCCCCTATGAAGTAGCATACAAATACCTGCTGTAGTTTTTTAATTTTAAGCTCATTTAACTGTGAAATAAACTTTTTAAAAAAATCCGTGTTCGGTTCAAATATTCCCCACAATACTTTTCCGGCAAACTCATCTGCTAATAAAACCAATTTATATTCCAAACTAGCTGGTCCGTCTGAAGCTCTAATCGAAACATTAAGTCTATTAGAGGATTGATTCAATACAATTTTTTGTATCTTATTGATTTTGTATATCCTTCCAGATAGCACATTAAAAATACCCATATTGCAATTCAAATTTAATTTTAATTTGATATAATTTTAAAGGAATTAAAGAAATCTTCGCAATTCTTTTCTTTACAAGAATCTCCGATATAGACAGCTCTAAGTTGGTAATAATAGTTATTGCCTTCTACCATTTTAATTTTAACTTGACCATTATTCTTAGTATCTGTTAATTGAAAATTATATACATAATAATTATTTATGTACTTTTCTTCCGCATTTACAAATGTAAAATTTGGGAAATCGTCTTGAAAAAGTTCTTTGTTCTGTTTAAGAGTCATTATTGGACCATTGGAATTATCTTCTTTATGTATTGGCCACATCTGAACAAAATAACATATTTGTTCTGCACAAATTCTATAAATATCATATTTGGCTATTTGATAATATTCTGTTTTATGATCTGGAACACCCGGCAGTGATATACTAAATTCTTTTTCTGGGTATGAATACTCCTTCCATTCTGTACTACTGCTGAAAAAATCTTTTTTCTGATTTGTATATGGTTCAGGAGTTATGGTAGGAATTGTAACTGAATAATATGCAAAATCTGTTCCCTTAATTTGAGCTGGTATTTCAGCTAATTTAAAATCATTCAAATTTGTAGTTTCAACATAATAGTACTTATGACCTTGAAAATTATAATAACTAAATGGGATATATACATCATTGCCGAAGCTTTTCATGACAACATCAGGTATTTCGATAGCCATTCCTATATGCCCTGGAAAACGAATCACAATTGTATTCCAGCCAATAGCTCCAAAAATAGCCGATGCCAAAAAAGATGTATCCTCACAGTCTCCTTTACCTTCCACTAAAGTCTCAACGGGAAATTTCCAATATTCACCATCTTTGTTGATGGTGCTGTCGCTGGTGTACTTTATACTCCTGATAATCTCAAAAACACTATTTATAAAGAAATAATTAGAATTTTTCAAATATAATTCACGGAGATCTTCAGCAATCTTCTTTATAGAAGGATCATTAGGAGTTACCCACGAAGCTACATTTATTGTTTGATCATATTTATGTCCTAAAGGACTATTTTGATAGTTAATGTACTGGACTTTTGGAATATCAACTGTCAAATTGTATACTGGATCATTGGGAGACAATGAATGAATTTGAAAAACTCTGGTGATGGTGTCTTGATTTTGATCTGCTTTAATTGTGTTTGAACTATCAAAAGACGCGGTAACTGAATTTGCAGGTTTTTCTACTTGTCCAGGGTCTGTAGGTTGAATACTGTCTTTAGTATTTTGAGATGGAACTTGATCTAAAACTAATGAAGTTAAGCTTTTTTCATTTGGCACATTGTCTCTGCTTTTTGTTGATGTGACTAAAGAATTAGTATCGCATCCTGCACCTAATAAAATAATAGTCGCAAAAACACACAAGTATTTTATAGTTTTAATCATATTTTTTTGATCCTTTTATAAATGGTGTTAACAACTAATAATAACAAATATACTATTAATCCGTTTACCAATGTTCCTAAAACTGGATCTAATAATGCAATAATGCGAGTGATATAATCACTGTTATGAAGATTGGGAAGTCTTGA
Source organism: Candidatus Magasanikiibacteriota bacterium (assembly GCA_903837125.1). Lineage (GTDB taxonomy): Bacteria > Patescibacteriota > Patescibacteriia > Magasanikbacterales > UBA922 > CAILTG01. Next base: position 15,177 of record CAILTG010000068.1, read on the forward strand.
AAATAGACCAAAAAATGATACAAACAAAACAATAGTCAAAACAATATCCTGCCATTTATACAATTCATACCACTTCATAAGAAAAAATTTACAACAAAAAACGACACGCGGGTGTCGATCACATTTTCGGTTACCTTACGGAAGCCTAATCGTGTAATGTCCGCGTGCCGTTTCCGGCACGCGATTAAGCAAACAAAACGGCAAAAACCGTCTTATTCCGTAAGATTGACTATGTGTGATCGACGTTATTAGAATACTATAATTTTAAGAAATAATCAAACTCCGGTTAAAAAAACAGGGTAGTATTTAAGCCACCCTGTTTTTGTGTTATTTCCTATGCTTTATATACAGAACCAAGGCATAAAACACCATGAGGATAATGAATATCCAGAAGCCATTGGTTAGGACGTCTGAGACCGTGAGCCTAGCGCCTGGCGCTATGACGCTAATGACGAACCCTACCAGAATACTTGGAGTTAGCACTAACCAAAAGAAAGAACGAATTAATTTATCTAATTTGTTTTCTACTTGAGACATATTTTTTTGGATAAGAATAACTTGTTAAACTTAATTTGTAATCTTCCGACTGTTTTTCTCTCAATTGCTCACGAGCGTAAAAACCAATCTTAAAACATTCATTCAATAGTTTTCGACGTCGATGCTCACGTTCTACCAAAGACATTTCTGGTCGGTCGTTAATAATAATTTTGTGGGGCAATTCAAAGGTAAGAGTGTTTTTAGTATCAGTGGATTTGGAATCAAACACTACTAGCAGAAGGAAGATGACGGCAATGACGATGAATAGCAACATATTTTAATAACTGTTAACTTTCTTCGCATTAATTAGTTCGCTAATCATTTCACTGGCATCAGATTTAGATAGTGATGGTAAATTATCTAATTGTGTCTGACGATCGTCATCACTGTCACTATTTTCTGTGATTAAGCTGGTAAGTAAGGCCTTCTGCCTATCTGAGATCTTGTTCGCTTCATACTCACGCCCCCAATTACGCGATTCTGAATAACTAACACTAGTCTCTGGTTTCTTTTCCTCAATTACTTTGGTATAGGTGGCGGGACGCTCAACTGAATTATTAGATAATTCATCGGCACTTACTTCTCCGCCACCGATGAGGTCCGAGATGGCGCGATTCTTAGCACGCGTGCAGGCAATCGCTCTTACGTCATGATCCACATGAGCAAACGACCGTTCACCACTAGAGCAACTGCCAACGCCAAATGCAAAACGTCCATTTTGTGTGGACACCTTAATGGTGACTTCATAGATAAAGTTCTTACTAAATTCTTTTCGCTCTTCTTTAATTACCTCATCAGATACGCCGAAGGCGACTTGTAATTTTCTCCAACCGGATTTTTTGATGCATTTTTTTCCGGCAATCTCTTGATAATCTGAAGCTGTAAGCAATTTTGTTTTTAATTCCTGATATCTATCCCAGGCTTCGACAATTTCATTGTTACTGGCGACTGGTCGAATTAAAAGCGACGGCACACTTACTGTTTTTACTGGCGTTAGTTGATTGGTTGAATTCATATAATTTTAAATTAGATTAGTTGCTGGCATTGATAACATAAAAGCAAATCTCCCCGATAACCAAAATACTGGATTATTGGTGTTGAAATTCTGTACCGACCACATTTTATACAATGTAAAATTGGCGATGGACTATTTCGCCAATCTTTGTTTTTAAGTGCGGCTATGGTAATAGGATCAAGCAAGCTAATGTTATTTAGTTGCCATTTGTTTAAAATTCTTTGTTTAACCATAATAATTTTAAGTCAACGAACAACACAGCAGGCAGCTGCATCGCCGTATCTGTCAGTAATAATTTTTTTGATGTGGACAAAGCCTTCTGAATATCTAACGTCCACATTATCGCCAACATGGAAGCCATAACGATTAAGGAACAACCCTTGAATTGGTAAACACGGTATGGGTTCACCTTGCCGACTGCTCGAGCGATAACTGACTTTTCTAATTTTCTTTGCTTGTTTCATATACAATTATTTATTTCTCCGATTTAGCAACCTGTTTAATGTAAAACAAATGCACGGTCTTCGGATATTTCTTGAGAGTGTTACCTTGCTCGTCTTTCTTCTCGACAAAAGTTTTAGAGCGAAGAGATTTTTCTCCCTTCAATATTTTGTAGCCTAATTCTGACCAACGCTTAAACGTCAACGCATTGGTAAATGGGTCGTAGTTACTGGCCTCTTCAGTACCCCAGCGTTCGGCTATCTGCTTTCTCACGATATCTGCAGTAGCTGTTGAGCCTTTATAGTTAGATAGTGACTCTGACATATAGTGATAATGTTAATAATAAAAACAAACGCAAGTGTTTGCGTCTAAAGAAAAGTAGCGATGCGCTAATTAGCAGGTGAGCAGACAGAGGGGGCTGTTTACCTTTATGACCCAATATACAGGTACCATATGGTATCGGTGTTCTTTGGAAAAATTTAAAAAATTCAGGTTTTGATATTTGAGGGGGCTATAAAAATTTTTTCTAAAATTTTAGAATTCGGCCTTCGGATAACCGCGGTACTTATGCTAAACTATATATGTAAATAAAATTACTAATATGACTTACGATTTTCCACTTGAACCAGACCTCATAGACTTTGACAAACAGCCAAACATTTTTACTGATGGCCTAATAACTAAAGAGCCGAGAAAACGAATACCGCGAATGAATCAGTATTATGTCGAAGATTGTATAAAAATATCTGTTGGCAATTTCGGTAGACATATTTTGCAACGAGCGAATCCGGACAAATCTGAACCGGAGAAGGTATTCGTTGCAAAGAACGGGTCCCTTGCCCGAATTCAAGTCTTTTATACCTTAGGTGAAGAGAATTTGACTGCTTACCTGAAGATTCGTTGTGAGTTTAGAGGATTACCAATAAACCAGTACATTGAGCTCGACTGCTCTAGCGCCCATTTTGGCTTACGGCCTTTTCTTTCATGTGCCTGTGGTAAACGCTGTTCCAACCTTTATCTACACCCCGAAAAAGGGTACGGCTTTGTCTGCCTCCGTTGTTTGAATTTAAATTATGAGTTGAATGGAATAAACAAAAAGACTGAATGGGGCAAAATTGCCTTTTGGGGTATCATGATGAATAAAATGGCTAAATATGGTGAATCTGTAAAACGACCATATTATAACAACCACGAAACCAAACGCCTTCAGTCCTATGCCAAACGCTACTGTAAGTTTAAGAATTTTGTAGAAGCTAACAAAGTACTTACCAACTCCTAATCCCATAATATTTATGCTAGACCAGGTCTCACCTCTGTTCGGGAGGGTTTTGTAACTTTTGGTAACTGATTGACTCTGAGACTTACTAGGTGTTTAATATATTGTGATATTGAGTTAAACAGTAGCATTTTAAACGATTTTTACAAAAATTAAGATTAAAATTAATATTAAAAATTATGAATAACCGTGAAAAAAAAGGAGAAATTCTTGAAAGAATTGAATCAAGACTTCTAGCACCTAACAAATACACCCCACCTCGCATAGGCTTTGGACTTCATGATTTAAAAGAAGTAGGCGTTTCTCAAAATGAGTTTGAGGGATTTTTACAGTATTTTGTTAATAATGGGCTAATAAAAGATTTTACAGTATGGGGTAATGGCCATGAATATATAATAGGAGAAGACGAAGATGATGGTGGTGTTGTGTATGAAGATTTTTATGTAGGTTATTATTGTCTATTTGTTGATCCGAAAGAGTTTGAATTAGCTTATAAAAATTATAAAAAAAATTTCGAACGTCGACCCCAAGCTGAAAAAGAAATAATGCAAATTAGATTAAAACCTACCTCAGCGTGGACAGACGTCACCATTTGTTTTAAAGACAAAAATAATATTGAAGTTGAAGAAAATGGAAAGTTTGTTGGTTCTGGTAATTTCAAAAATTTTAGTTGTACTGATCATTCTAATCCTGATGTTCAATGGGAATTATTTTGGCAAATTTCATTTGATCGAGGCACATTTGACGTAAGATCAGATGATCCTAATAAAATTAAAAAAATTAGTAAATTAAACGCAGTATTGACAAAAATCTTTAATTTACCAAAAAACCCAATTAATCCTGATCCGGAACACCCTGGAAAATACAAAACTGCCTTTACGATGATGCCGATCGGCAGTTTAAGGAAGGAAGAACCTTGGGGTATTAAGGTTACAGAAAAAAGATTTGTCCCTAAGGGGGATATTTTAAAAGGGGTAAATCAGCTTTGATTATGAAATAAGATGAAACTTTCATAAGTTTTTAATATATTAAAACACCATTATTAAGCCAAAATAATGGTGTTTTTTTGTTGTCTATGAATTTCACAGTAACTAGTAGGGAGGGAGAATAATATTAATTACTATGACTATGAACAACATAGACACAATTGAGTCATCTGACCTGGCCCTGGTTTCATTTTTATGGACCTACGGTCAGCGCTTTATTGATATGCGTCGTGAAGCGGCGAGGGTTTTCTTTATTTTCCCTAAAAATGAAATATCTGACGACCTCATCGTTGGCTATTGGGATCGGACAATTAAAGTAGACCCGATGGAGTATTTTTCTGCAATTAAGCAGGTTAAAAGTTTTATTTACCAAAAAAATTAAAATTAACACAATATTAATATGACAAATTTAGACCAATTCTTTAAACAGGTGACAATGCCTGGCACAGCCATTCAAATTGGAACCGTAAATCGCGTTGACCATTCTATTTCGTTCGACACTGATTTCAATTTTGATAAATATGTATTGGAACATCAGAATGAAAATATTTATTATCTCGCAGGCGTTAAACCTGGTCTTCTGGACCGAGCAAAAGATGAAGATGTTCTGCTAAAAAATTATTTTGCTGTTGATTTTGATATAAGAAAAGAGCTGAGCACGTCGAGCGAACGGTGCAGCGATGAAAAGTTGTTAAAAAAGGCCAATGAAATAATGAACAAACTTGATACACATGAACTGTATTCTACTTACTCGTGTGTTATTTTTACTGGTAACGGAATTCATTTGTATTTTTTTGGAAACACCATAGATGTTAGTGAGAAAGCCGAAACATGGAAAGTGGGCTTAGAATATATTTTCTCCGATATAGAGAAAATTGTAGAATTTCCCTGTGATCACGTCTGTCGAAATACTAGTAGAATTTTACGCATCCCCGAAAGTGTTAATAACAAAGAATACATAGAACAAGGCAGTAATAAAATTCTACAAATTCCCGGATATTTTCTTTCTGCTAACTATTGTAGTTCTCCCATACTAGATAAAATTATTTCTACAGGTTTGGAGGAGATGGAGCGCAAAGCTGGAGATAATATGAGGAATAATTTAACTTATCCAGTGATCGGAGAAAGGGACACTTACACTCTTATTAATGAAATTCCTATTAAAGAAGTGGTACAAAAATATTTTACTAATTGGGATTTTGACGGTAAACATTTCTTCCCTTTCGGTGAACCCAATAAATTAGCCGCTTGTTTTGTGGCAAGTAAAGAAAGAGGAAATTATCTTGTGCAGGGTGGCTCTCAACATATTCCAAAAGACTTTATAGGATATAGCCCATTTCTATTTGTTAAAACCATGTATGGGTTGAGTGAGCGTGAAACATTTGAATGGTTTGAACAAAATTATCCGCATATAAAAGAATTTAATCAAAAACTATTTAAAAATAAGCAGGTTGAAAAAAATACTACACCAACTCAGCATATTTGCAAAGAACAAATTGATTTTAATATCACCACTGGGGAACAACTTCTTAAAATAAAAATAAAGTCTTTTCCGTGGTTGGTGTTAGGTCTCATACCCGAAGAAGCTATTACTGCTGTTACTGCAGAGACTGGTAAAGGTAAAAGCCTTTTTATACTCATTTTGGCCAAAGCGATTGCCATAGGTAAAAAATTATTGGATAAATTTGAAGTTAAAAAATCTAAAGTATTAATTATAGACCAAGAGATGGATGGCGATATTATTGCTAGTAGGTATCAGGCAATAATGGATGACGAAATAATTGATGTTGATTATATTTTTGAACAAGATTTTCGCATTGATAATCCTGAACATTATGAACGAATGAAAAGTAAAGTTGAAATAGGTGGATACAACGTGGTTGTTTTTGATACCTTAACTACAATCCATAATTTGGAAGAGAATGACTCTGGTGACATGAAAAATTTAAATAAACTTTTTTTGAAGTTTATTCGTGAAACCAAAATAACTCTCATTTATCTGCATCATAATCGAAAACCATACAAAGGTGAAAAGAATTCGACCTCATCAGCCAGAGGTTCCTCTGAAATTATCTCTAAGGCAGCCAGTCATTTAATACTAGACTCAAGATGTACTAAAGACGAACAAGGTAGGACCGTCACTACCATGTTTATTTCTCAGGAAAAACCACGAAGGCCAGAATGTCCACCTCCTTTTAGTTTTGACGCTATTTATGACCCTATAACCAGGAGAACAGAGGCTGTATTTATGGGTGAAGTTGAAGCTGACGCTGCTGCGATTATTATGGCAAAAAATAAAATTGTGGAATATTTAAAAGAAAATGGCGGAGAAATTACAATAAATGATCTTACAAAAAAATTAATAATTGGGAAAACTAATATCCGCAAAGCGTGCAATCAACTTATAGATGATGATGTTTTGGATAGCCACAAAGGAGTTGGAAAATACCATGGCACTGTCTATTATTTCCTAAATCAACAAATATAATAACTTATTAAAATTAGCTTGTTAATCTATATAAGTAAAGCAAGCTAACAAGCCAATGATTGGACTCTCAAGAGCAGAGTCCCAATCAATGTCATGTCATTGTAGGAAATTTTATCAAGTAATTTTGGGGTAACAACTAAATTTAGCTAAATGTAGAAAAATAATTGTTTGGTAAATAATTTTGATAAGTAAATAACAAGCTATTAATTTAATCTTAGATATATGATAACTAATAAATTTAGCTCTGAATATTTTGACACTTCTTAAGCAGATCGATAACGCCTACAGAAAATTATTTATTACTTAAAATTAATCATATGGCAATACTTAAATTTGACGAAATAATAACATACACTATAGATGGCAAAGACTGCTGCAAAGAATGCTTTTCAAAACTAGCAAAAAGAGGCGGTCTATTATTCCCTTTAACCGAAGATGACATTAATGAAGGAGATGTAGTGGTATGTGATAATTGTGGAGTACAAATAGCGGTCGTTAACTAAGACTAGTGTTGGGGCCAGTTCTCTGGCCCCAACACACTACATACTGGAAGACTAAATATGAAATCTAAAATATTAACACCAATAAGGGCAATTCGAATTTATTGCTTAACCTGCGAGTCTGGTCCCAAAGGAGTACGACTCTGTGAGGATAATCATTGTTCTCTTTATTCTTACAGAATGGGTACCAATCCGCGTCGGAAAGGCATAGATCGCATAACTAACCTAAAGGCAACAATGGTTCTAGAAAAACACAGTTGAGTGGGAGAAAATTATTAAATTCAACCTATTAATTAATGGGTTGAATGTCCAAATCTTAATTACCATTAATATACACATATATGATAAGCAAAAATACAATTGCCGAGTTTAAAAAGTCAGTATTAAAAACTTACAGCCGCGATATCAGTTTGGACGATGCCGAAAAAATATTATCGAGTACAGTTTTGTATATTGATACCCTCATGCACATTGCGCATAAAAGTTGTCTAACTCCCACCCAAATAAATGATGATAATAAAAATATTAAATCTTAATTTACTCAGTTCTGGGACAATACAATCTCTTGATTATTTTTTTATTGTATGATACAATATTTTCACTCTGCACTTGCCAAGTGTAGAAATTACAGTAGTTCAAATTTGCTGGAACATCTCCCCGCGGAGGAATATCCGCCGTAGTGGCCGCCGTTTTGCCGCTTTTGGGAGCTTTTATTGCCAATTTAGTGCTAAATTAGCCAAAATATTCACGCGGTAGTAGTTCAGTTGGCTAGAACGTCTCCTTGCCAAGGAGAAGGTCGCCAGTTCGAGCCTGGTCTACCGCTCAAGGACTTTTTATGGGTCCAAAAAGGATTAAATAATAAAGCCCTTATACTGTATGGCAAACCCACCTTAAAGGTGGGTTTTGCTTTTCCCAATTTAATAATTTTGTGATAAAATATAGTAGTTAATATAATTTATTTTTTATGATTTATCTTATTCTAACTGGCCAACTCTGTCTTTCAATTTTTTTAGGTGGGATTCTTGGCTGGCAAAGAGAACATATCGGTAAAAAAGCCGGCCCCAGAACTTACGCTATTGTTTCTATGGGTTCAACTCTTTTTACTTTAATTTCTTCACAATTTTTCTTTGCTTCCGACCCCACCAAAATTGCCTCACAAATTGTTATTGGCATTGGCTTTTTAGGTGCAGGAGTAATAATTCATAAAAATGGCGGAGTAGAAGGTTTAACTACTGCGGCCGGACTTTGGACTGTTTCAGCCATTGGCATGGCAGTTGGTATTGGCTGGTATATCCAATCAATAATTGCCACAATTTTAATGTTTTTGGTGTTATCTACAGATGACCATTTACTATTTAAAAAATAATTTATTGTTTAAATATGAAAAAAAGTAATTTAGTATATTTGATATTAGTTGTGATTATAATCATTGGGCTTGGTACGCTTCTGACATTTAAAAATAAAATTAACCCTTGTACAATTTCAAATAACGGTCAAGCAATTTTTTTCTATGGTGATGGCTGCCCTCATTGTACTTTAGTAGAAAAATTCTTTACTGAAAACAATATCACCAGCACCATTCAATTTATTCAAAAAGAAGTTTACAAAAACCCAGATAATGCCAGAGAAATGGCTGGTTATGCTCAAAAATGCGGCCTCGACCCCAATCAACTTGGAGTGCCATTCTTTTGGACTGGTTCAAAATGCCTCTCCGGAGATAAGCCAATCATCCAATGTTTTAAAGATCAAACAGGAATAAAATAAGAATTCCCATTTCTTAGTCACAAAAAACGTTCCACAATTATGGAACGTTTTTTACTTTATAAACTTTATAACTTTATGAACTTTACAAACTCACGAGTGTGTTCCCGCTGTAAACCTTAATTTCATTTCTTCTTTCTGTTCCTCTCGGAGGCTCTTAAAAGTTTTAACATTCCAAGGATGAAATTTTAATACCTCAGAAATCCATTGCCCACCCAAAAGATGAGGCATCATTACATAATTTGCCCCAGCCTCATATAAATCATCCAAAAACCTGTTCTGATACAAATTGGCAATAATAATCGGCTTATCACTCAACCGACGTACATGAGTAATTAAAGTTTTTTGATCATCAGCCTCTGGAATAGTCATAATAATTAATTTGGCTTTATCCAATGATAAACTTTCCAAAAATTCAACATCACTTACATCGCCAAAAAATCCGGTTATTCCCCGATGCTTTAATTTGTGTACAGCATCCGGGTTAAAATCAATCACTGCAAATTTTATCTTTTTTTCCGCCAAGGCTTCACACACTTTCCAGCCAATTCGGTGATAACCAACCACCCAAACTGGATATTCTATTCTTTCATCTACTTCTGGCTGAGCTTTATCCTTACCAAATTTATTTAAGAACGGCATTAAAAATAAATAAATTTGTTAATTGTAAGTAATAAAATATGAAGAAATAAAAATTGTTATCAAGGCAATTAAAGTTAAAAGCGCCAATTCTGGACCCTTTAAATAACCTAATTCTTGACCCTTAAATACTAATATAAAACCAAACTCAGAAACTTGGGCCGCGGTAACTCCAGCCAAAACAGCGCTCCGCCTGGTATATTTCATTTTTCTCATTACAAAATATAATATTAAAGGATCAGCAATAATTACAAAAAAAGACAGAACTATGGCAGGAACTAAAACTAAATCAACGTCGGCAAACTTTAATTCACTTCCCAAGACTATAAAAAACAACACTATAAAAAAATCGCGCAATGGCCGAATGCGGCTGGAAATTTCCGGTTGATAAGGAGATGTACCAAGAGAAATTCCGGCAATAATTGCTCCAATTTCAATATTAAATCCCGCCCAACACACCAAGCTAGCCACTCCAAAACACCAGGCAATAGTAAAAATAAACATCAATTCACTGCTTCTGGCAATTCTATCCATTATACTGGGAAGTAAAAACTTTGCCATTAAAAAAACCAAACCGACTAAAAATACTCCTTTGCTACCGGTAATTAAAAGATTTTGATACCAAGTATAATTGTTTAAATGAGAAGTATTTAAGAAAATTAAAATAATAACCGCAATTATATCCTGAAGTAGTAATAACCCTTCAGAGTATCTTCCATACAAAGTTTCCAAATCTCTTTTTTCCGAAAGAAGCTTTACCACAATGATCGTACTGGAAAAACTGATGGCAACTGAAATAAAAAGGGATGATATTAAACCAAAATGCATTACTTTCATTAAAATGATACCCAAACTAACGGTAACCAAAAAACGAATAACCTCGCCAAAAACTACTGACTTGCCTAAATGTTTAATATATTTAAAATTTAAACTTAGACCAACAATGAACAGCAGCAGCACAATACCAAATTGAGCAAAAGTTTCAAAAAATCCCTTGCCACCATCTACTAAATTCAAAAAAAGTGGCCCAGCTACCAACCCAGCCACAATATAGGCCACCACCAATGGTTGACGGAGCATACGCATAATAAAAGCAATACTTACTGTAATGCCCATTATCACGCTGATTTGTAGAAAAATATTATTAGCCATACAAAACAAAATACAAAATACACATAAAATACGATACAAAAATATGTATTTTTTTATGTGTATATTGTATCGTGTTATTATTATACCAAACTTTTTACTTTTCTCATACTCTTGGATTACGCCTGAACAATCTTAGAGCAAATGAACCACTTTTTTTCACCACATTCCAAACCACCTTTCCTCGTGCTTTAGCAAATAAACCTACTAATATAGAAGTTAAACCTCCGGCCGTGGCTGTAAGATAAGTTTCAGCTACATTAGCTGAACTCGTAGTTGAGCTAGCTGATTGTAATAATGGCGCCTCAGCAATTTTTATAATATCAGCATCACTTCTCGGCATAATTTGATAACCATCTTTTATTTGTCCAACTAAGCCAATTAATTGTACTTTCTCTCCAACTAAATAATTAGTACCAATAAGTCCTGTTCCCTTTTTAAGGGCAATTTTAATTTCTTCTGTTCCATCATCCAAATACAAATAAGTAGCCTTGGCTTCAGTCACTTCACCTTGCACCTGTATCAAACCACCCTCAGTGTCTTCACCAACTTCGCTTACTTCCACAATCTTTGGATTTAAAATATTTCCCACGCTAATTTTTTTAATCTCAGTCTTAACCTTAATCTTCACTCGCCTCTCTCCATAACTTTCACTCAAATCGCCCGTAACTTGAATTTTATCGCCAATTTTTAAATCCGGAAAATCTTTTTTATTGGAATAAACCTGTACTCCGGCTTCGCTGACTGGATCAATAATATAAAAATACTGCGAACCTAAAATACCTGGCTCTACTGCCACCACACCACTAACTTTTACCCTATCGCTAATCTCCAAATCTCTTATCTTATCCAAAGTTGTGGTAATCACTGACGGCATACTCTTACTCGATTTTTTCAAAACTGTCGCCACTTTAATACTATTTTGGGTCTCAGTTTTAGTCTCAATCTTATTCTCATTTTCGCCTTCATTCCTCACCACACTAATCTTAAATTTCTTCTCTATTTTATTTCCTATTCCATCATCAACAACTAAATTAACTATGCGCTCGCCAGCACGATCAAAAACATATTGCAAAATTTCCCCATTCTTTTTTTCTTCACCAATCGTCCAGATAAAATTTAAGTTATCATTTTCTGGATCATAAGTATCAGAAGCGTCAAACACTGCTGTTTCTCCCACTTCTACTTCAACTGGAAAGCTAACAGCCACCACTGGTGGTAAATTTTTGTTCACAAAAACATTTTCTGCGCCTGGTGTCAATTTAGTAGTCCAGCCCCAAGTATTATCCAAATTTCTAGCATAACTTTCATCTTCGGCAACTGGTCCAGTATATTTTATTTGCTCAATTAAAACATCAATTGGATTAAATAATTTTACTGTTTCTTCTCCGCTATTATTGAAAGAAATATTAGTTAAAGATCTTTTTAAAATAAAAAATCCACCAGCTGAAAGATAACCCTGCTTAATTTTATACTTGTTGACGGTATCCCCCACCGACCAACCAGTTAAATCTACACCACTTACTCCAATATTTTTTAATTCAATAAATTCATTTTCTGTATCTGTTCCTTTGGGATTAGGTAAAACTTCATTGATAATAATTTGGCCTGTGCTCTGGTAATTATTAATTTGATTATTATTTTGCGCAGTTGAACCACCACCTCCACCAGCAGTTTCATGAATAACTTCTAGTGGCGCGGTAATAATATTACTTAAATCTTTAGTAAACGTCGTAGTCTCCTGCCAAACACCCATTCCATTGATTGAACGCGCCATACTATTACCCTTAGCTGGAGCTTTTAATGTGGAAGTGCCATAAACAACTAAATCAGAAATTTCATTTAAAGGATTTTTTAAAATTATTGTGTCTCCAGTATTGTTTAAAATATTTGACAATTCAATAACAAAAAAACCTCCTGCATTTACAGTACCCGTAGGTGAGTTTCTAACTGTCACACTATCAGACAAAGTCCAATCACCTAAATTCACACTAGAAGTTGTTGGATTATAAATTTCCACCCACTCATGCTCGCTAGAAGTAGCTGGATCTGGTAAAAATTCATTAAGATACAATCTTGGAAATATTTCCGCCAGAGGTAGATCCGCCTCGGGCAGGGTAGATGATGTAGTAGATACCACAATTGAATTAACAATAACATCAATGCTTGTTGACGCACTGGCACCCTGATCATCTACCACTTGTAAACCAACCACAAAACTTCCACTTGTGACAAATTGATAACTAAAAATCGACGAACTATTCATTACTTCCTCGCCAACCAACCACGCATAGCTCATAATCGTCCCAGCTGAATCATTAGAATCACTACCATCAAAAATTACAGTTTCACCAACAGTAGTAGAAGTCGGGCCATAAATGACAGCAATTGGATTTTGATTAACTGGTGCCGGTGGCGGAGGTGGCGGAATATAACTGGTCCAATAATTAATCTGTCCAACAGTGTTACCACTGGGGTTCTCTTTCCAATTGATTGAGTCTGACGAAAGATTGCCAGCTGAAATTCTTTCAAGAGAATGTAAAGCTGCGGAGGGATAAATAAATGGGCCATCCGCAAAATTGTTATTATCCAATTTCAAACCAATTTCTTCGCCACTTTTATTTAAAGTGCTCCAAGAACTGTCAAAAATATGGCTAGCAAAACCAGGATAATCCAAAACAAAAGTTTGATCATCTTCCACAATCGCACAGTATTCACCAGGCTGAATTAAATAATCTTGTAGCAGACTGGAACTATTAAATTTTAAACTATGATTAGTTTGCTCCTCCCAAAATTTCCAACCCATAATATCCACCGTTTCACTGCCTTTATTAAAAATTTCCACCCACTGGTGTTTATTATTATCCGCACAACCGGTAGAACAAATTTCATTTATAACAATATCACTATTCGCAGATTTAACAATCTGTGTAAATAAAAAAATACTCCCGAGCAAAATACCAAAGAGTACCAAAAAAGACAATTTAATTTTCATATCCCCCCTATTTAAGAATAAAAAAAATAATTAAAAATATTATAACATAAAACAGCCGGACAGTAAATTATTACACAAAATTTTGGTGTAGATAAAAAAATTTTCAACAAAAAAAGAGACACTGTCCTGGCGCTGGTCTACTTTTGCGTTGCCGCTATCATCGACACTGACTAGTTTTACTGCTGAGTTCGGGATGGGATCAGGTAGGACCTAGTCGTTTGAAGCACCAAGACGGTGTCTCCTTTTATTTCAATATTAAACAGCGATATCATAAACAACTAACTTTCAAAGCACCGCTTTGTGTTTTCGTAGTACTCGATTTATTAGTACGCCTTTGCTCAAATCCTTACGGATCTTACACATGGCGCCTATCAACCTTGTAGTCTACAAGGAATCTAATAATGAATGGTAATCTTGGAAACA
>CAILTG010000069.1 GCA_903837125.1 Candidatus Magasanikiibacteriota bacterium
CAACAGCTTCAGGGTATGATACTGCAATTCTCTTGGCAAAACGTCCGGTAAAAATGTTTGCTCGGCCAGGTACGCTGTCAGACTCATGAATAACAACCGGGATACCTAGAAAACGGGCCGCAAAGACAACTGGGAAACTAGAATATGCTCCTTTACTAAATATGACATCGGGGAAAATAATAAATAGTTTTAAAGTAGAAAGAATAGTTCCCCAAGCCGTGCGAAAAATGTCAAAAAAATTTAAAAAAGAAAAATAGCGGCGAAGTTTTCCAGCTGGACTTTTAATATACCTAATATTTTCTTTAGCTAGTTCAAGTTTGTCATAAGGAGAATCGGACATAAAATATAACTTGGCTGGTAAAAGTTTTTCTTTTTTAGTGATAGTATTAATTTGTTCTGCGACAGCAATGAGTGGATAAAAATGTCCACCTGAACTACCACCAGTAAAAAGTATTTTCATATAGTTATTTAGATTTATTTTTTGAAACGTTTAATATTATTCCAATTGCTAGCAAAGTAAAAAAAAGTGTTGTGCCACCTTTACTAAAAAAAGTTAGCGGCAGACCAGACAGTGGCATAACTCCAATCATCGAACCAATATTCAAAAATGATTGAGTTGTTATAAGTATAACAATTCCAACCGTGATTAGTCCACCAAAGCCATCTGGAGTTTTAATTGCTATTCTAAGACCACGTAGAATCAAAACTATAAATAAAAACAAAATTGTTGTTGCACCAACAAACCCTAATTCCTCGGCTACTATAGCGAATATAGCGTCACTATTTGACTCAGGTAAGTATTTAAATTTTTGAAGACTTTGGCCAAAACCTCGGCCGATAAAACCACCTGAACCTATGGCAATAAGTGATTGCTGTATTTGGTAACCAGCACCTAAGGAGTCGCTTTCGGGGTGTATAAATGTAGTAATACGTTCAATAACATAAGGTTTATGTTTTATTTCAACTAAGTAAAAAAGTGCAATTCCACTAAAAATTAATCCACACATAAAAACTAAAATGATGTTTCTCCAACTAGCACCAGCGACTACATACATTAAAAATGCCGGGACCACTAAAGTAATCAGACCATCCATGTCCGGTTGAAGAATAAGTAATCCAGCTGTCACACCAGTAATAACACAAAAAGGCAGTAAACCGTGTTTAATATCCTTAAGATTATCTTTTTGTTTTGAAAGATAAGTACCCAAAAAAATAAGAAACGTAATTTTTAAAAACTCAGATGGTTGAAAACTTAATGGTCCAAGATTTAACCAACGACTAGCCCCACCAACATTTAGCCCAAGGGGGGTAAAAACAGCTAATGTTAGTAAGATTGATATACCAAATATCCATAGAGAGTATTTTTTTAACCAGTCCAAATTTTTTGATAATGAAATTATTGAAGCAGCTATTCCGCCACATACAATCCCAAGAATTAACTGAGTAGCTATAAATTTGTAGATATTTATGTTTTCTCTAGTTGCCAGACTCATTGAAGAAGAAACAAAAACAAAAAAACCAATCACAACCAAAAGGATAGTGGTAATAAGAAAAATTTTGTCAATTTTTTTTCTAGAGTGCATTTATAAAATTGGTTGATGACCGATCAAGGCAATTATTACCCCCAGTCCGGCTGCAATTAAACCGATAACCCAATAGCGCATGGTGATTTTATAAGCTGGCCAACCAATCGCTTCAAAATGATGATGAAGTGGTGCCACTAAAAAAACTTTTTTACCGTGGCGGAATTTTTTGGATAGAACCTGAATAATAACCGAAGCGGTGGTGACAATTAGAGGCAAGGCAATTATTGGTAGGACGAACAAACCATGACCATGTCCCAGTGAATCGGTCATAAAAGCCACAATAGTTAGAGTTATGGTCAAAGCCATACTACCAGTTTCGGTCATATAAAAGCGAGCGGGTGGAATATTAAACCAGAGAAAAGCCAAAATACTACCAACTATCACAGCACAAAAAGCAGCCAAGTTTATTTGTTGTTGAGAAAAGGCAATTATGCCATAGGCAGAAAACATCGTGGCAAAAACGCCACCAGCTAAACCATCTAAACCGTCTATCACTCCACCAGAATATATGGCCCACAAAACAATCACAAAAAAAGGAATAAACAGCCAACCGAGATTAAGGTCGCCGTAAAATGGAATACCAATACTGGAAACATCTAATTTATAATAGAACCAGGAAGCGCAAAAAAGTCCGACTATTCCAATGAGTAGTAGTCTTTTCTTAAGCGAAAGACCGCCGGCTTTGTGGTCCAGGCTGCCACGAATTTCCATTACATCATCAAACAAACCGATGATAGCACCAATAAGTAAGGCTATAAATGGAATCCAGGTTTGATCACGACTTAAAAAATCTAACTTAACAAAAACACTACCAGGTAGCATCCTCGATAAAAACCAAAAAACCATGATAATTATAGCGCTCGTAGCCCAGATAATTACCCCACCCAAGCGCGGAGTTTTTGTTTCTTTCTCTTTGTGTAAGTTGTTAAAAATCGGCGTCCCGTAGCCGTCGATAGAAACGGTTTTAGCCTTCTTTTTCCACATCTCCTTTTTGTAGAGATAACTCGTCCAAAGAGGCGTTATACTGATTCCAATAATAAAAGCAAAGATGGCGGGCAAAAGTACCTTAACAATATTATCAATAACTAGGATTTGGTCCATATTTAAACATTATACTGCAAAATAGGTAGAAATATCAAGAAAAATATCTGTGTTTAAAATTAAAAAAAGTTAGGTGACTTTTCCTAGGAAAGTCGCCTAACTTTTTTAGTAATTTTTATTGGCTACGCAGGTGAGTGAAATGAAAAGTTCCCACTTTTCATTTCCGAACCAAGGACGCCAATATAAGGGTTTAAGACCCCGCAGCTTGCTGCGAAAAAGTGTGAGCGAAGCGAACTCTTTTTACCGGAGCTTGCTCCGGGGTTCAATACCGCTTTTATTTCGAATTTAGTAATAAAATCAACTTCTTCATATCACTAAAATGATCGTCAGAACCCAGAATTACATTTATGAGATATTCCCCTTCCGTACTCCCTTTTGTAATTAAAACTAAATTTTTCTTGGCGTTTGGTGTCTCACCAGTCTTACCGCCGACAATAGTTGGAGCGATGTCTGGATCTTTTAGAAGTTGATCGGTTGATTCGATTAAAATACAATCATCATTGGTTACTGAACAAAAAGTGTCATTTTCTTTGGAAGTTACCTGGAGTAAATCCTGGTGATTTTTTAAGACATAATTGGCCAATAAAGACAAATCAAAAGCAGTAGAATAATTCATATTCTTCAGACTGTCGAGTCCGGTTGGATTTAAATAAGTAGTATTTACCATCCCAATTTCTGCCGCTTTTTTATTCATTAAATCAATAAACTCATTATTTTCAAAAGAATTCATTAAAGCGATGGCGGCATTATTATTAGAATTAATCAGCAAAGTTTTTATTAGCTCCCCGACAATGTAAGTTTTATTGAATCCCAAAGTATTTGGTTGCGAGAATTCCTTTATATCCTCAGCTCCAATTTTAATTCGTTCGTAAATATTTTTATTTTCATGAACAATGAGACCAGTCATGAGTTTTGTCACACTGGCGATTGGTCTTCGGTCATTAATATTTAAACCAGCAATTTCTGTGATTTTTCCATCTTTGGAAATTTTTAGGGAAATTAAGTTTTTAGAGGTGATATCGGCTTTTTCTATGTCCTCTGTAGTAATAATATGATTAGTCACAATCGGATTTTCTGGCAACTGAAAATCACTGTACCAAATATCATTATCCCAGCGCCATGATGCGTTCATTCCGCCATAAAACCACATGCGATTATTAAACATCACTAACTCATGGTCTTCTCGGCTTAAAAATTTATTTGGTGACAATGTTTTCTGCCAGCTGATGCCATCCTTGGTATACCATGTCTCCAAATAACCTTCATTAGTTTTGGCGTCTAGTCCACCGTTAATGTAAAGAACATTATCAAAAATACCAAGCTCTAGTCCTTGTTTTTTACCAATTGGCATATCTCCCATCGCTGTCCAGTGAATGCCATCAGATGTTTTCCAAATGTCACCGTAACCAATTAGACCGCGATCCATTCCACCCATGAGCCATAGCTCGTTATTCCAAACAATCGCATCAAAATCCCAGCGAGGAAGCCAAGGAGAACTTTTAGCTACTTGTTTCCAATTTATTCCGTCATCAGAATTCCAAACGTCATTAAATGTTTTGTGACCATAATAACTGACTCCGCCAAAGATCCAAAGTTTACCTTGGTATTCCAAAACTTTTTGACCCTCACGCTCTTCCCAAGGACTGTTTGGAGTTATCTGTTTCCAACTTAGGCCATCATCGGATGTCCAAACACCGTTGTGATAAACATTTTTCGGTGTATAACCGCCATACATAAACAGTTTACCATTAAATTCTATAATTGAGGCAGAGCGAATTGGTGGAAATTCAGCATGCTCCTTAGCTAGTGTCCACTTTGCACCATCAGAAGAAACCCAAATGTCATTAAAATACAAAGCCAAATCATAATTTGGTTGGCCATCTGCACCAAGGGCTTTATTAGCATTAAGACCGCCTGTTAAAAAAATTTTATTATTAAATATATAAGTCGTGTGAGAATCTCTTTTGGCCCACGGTGTCTCGCCTGAAACTTTTTTCCAAACTAAATATTCCGGTTTTCTAATTTTCAATTCAGCCACTTTTTGTTTTTCAACGGCTTTTTGTGGCAGGTAACTATCAAAAAAATAAACAACAAAAATGGATAAAGCTAGTATAACTAAAAGAATGAAAATGGCAGACATTTCTGAATAATTCCACTTTTGTGGTGGAATTTTTTTATCAAAAATTGGTTCCTGACTATTTTCCAAATTTCCTATTATCTCATTTTTTTCTGAAACTTTAGTAATCAAATCGTAATTAGTTGGAATTTTTGAAAAATCTTGATCTGTATTGTTATTCTCGTTCGGGTTCATTGGCTTCACTTGAGATTATATCTTCTGATTCAGTCTCGGCTAGACTTTCTTCCATACTAACATCACTAGGACTGTTTTCGCTAGTCTTTTCAGTTGGTTTTTCAAAAGCTTCAATTTCTGCTTTCACCACTTCAAACTCTGGCATATCTTCAATTTTTGATAATCCTAAATATTGTATAAGTTCAAAAGTCGGTTTGTAGAGAAAACTACGCTGATCTTTTGGGTTAGTTATTCTTTCTACTAGTCCACGAATAGAAAGGTTTCGTAAAATAAATGTTGATTGAACACCACGAATATAGTCAATATCAGCACGAGAAATCGGACCTTTGTAAATAATAATTGATAGAGTTTCCAAACCGGCCTTACCTAAATCACGAATCAATTCTTCCTTGGTCAGCTTTTCAATTAAGGGTGAAATTTCCGGAGCAGTTCCCAGCGTTATCTCGTCTTCTTTTCTGACAAGAATTAAACCACGATTTTTAAGATTATTTTCAAGATTTATCAAAGCACTAGAAATAGAAGTTTCATCAACAGTTAAAATCTCAGCCAGTTTCTTGATTTTTACTGGTTCCCCTTTCCAAA
>CAILTG010000070.1 GCA_903837125.1 Candidatus Magasanikiibacteriota bacterium
AAACCAAACAATAATTTTCCTACAAAAAATAGAGGCCATAACAAAAAACCGATAGTGAGCTTACCATTACGATAAAATTTTGACACCACTTTCCACTCCCAACGACCTAATTTTATTAAAAAAACAACTACTCTGAGATATAGCCTATAATACCAAGGATAATAAAAATAATTTCTCATAAAATTGTTTTATAAACCTCCAAAGTCAACTGAGCGCAACGACCCCAATCATATATTTTTACTTGTTCTACGCCCGCTTTAATCATTTTTTTTCTTAGATCTGAGTCAACTATAACCAGCTCTAATTGTTGAAAAATATCATTATCTTTTTCAGGATCAAAATACAAAGCAGCCGAACCTAAGATTTCTGGCATACTAGAACGATCAGAACTAACAACAGGACAATTTCTAGCCATGGCTTCTAAAGGCGGCAAACCAAAACCTTCATACAAGGACGGAAAAACATAAATTAAAGCATTTCGGTATAATTGTTCCAAACCATCATCACTAACATAGCCAGTAAAAATAATTCTTTCACGTTCCATTTTTGGCCATTTGCTAACCAAAGCGACCAATTTTTGATAAAAATAATCAATTTTACCTACCAAGACTAATTGTAAATCATGATGCTTAAATAAATGCTTTACAACTGTAAGTAATTTAATTAAATTCTTATGAGGATAAGCATTACCAACGTACAATAAAAACGGTTTAACAATTTTAAGATCGAGTAAAGACTTGTCTTCCTGAGTATTTATTTCGCTAATTTTTGTTTTTAATTTAGCTACTCCTTCATAAGTCACAACAATTCGTTCAGGCTTAATTTTAAAATATTTTACAATATCAATTTTTGTAAATTCAGAAACAGTAATAATTTTTTGTGCTCTCATTATTGCCAATCGAATGACTATTTTATAAGCAATATTTTTTAATTGATAAAACCAGGGACTAAGCGTTGTCGCCCTAACTGTAGGGTATTTAGTCAAAATCAAATCATGAACAGTCACAACAAATTTAACTGGGCAAGCAACTGGCACATTAAAATGCGGAAAATGCATTAAATCAATTTTATTTTGTTTAATTAATCTCGGCATTACAATTTGTTCCGCTAAACCATACCATTTCACATCAGCTAAAACCTTGGTTATTCTGGGATTATCTATCACAAAATCAGCAAAATTCTGTTTGCCTAAAAAAATTACATAATTATGCTCAGAGTCATTTTTAGTCAAATAATCGACAATTTCTTGGGTATAACGACCCAAACCTTTGCCGACTGGACCATAAAACCGCGCGTCAATACCAATGGTTTTGATTACCTTTTTCATGAAGATATTATAACACGGGAGAGAGGAAATGACAAACCGTAAATTTATTCTCGCGGAGGCGGGAATCTAAAATTGGTTGCGATAAACATGAAAATTTCAAGTAGACCTTAGATCCCCCGACGTCCATCGGGGGATAAATTAATACTTGATTAACACCACCCCATCCCTCGGCGCTAATCCCAGCCATTCGACCGTTTGACCATTGTTTACGACTGAATCTTGCGTCCCTTGGAAATGTTGATATTTACCGGCAGTTAATTTTATAATTTGTTTTTTATCAGAGGAATTAACTAGTACTAAGCCATTTTCAAATTCTCTCATCCACAAACCAGGCTGAACCAACATAGTTAAACCAGTAGTATTAACTGCCTTTGCGACTGGTTTTCCTAATTTTACATCATATTCATCAAACCACCACAATTCACTGTGAGAAGATGCTCCATTATCAAAAGAGAAATAGCCATCGCCCAGTAATGTACTCGTTAAACCAAAACGCATTTGCTGATAATAATCATCAGGTAAATTTTTATCATAACGAGCATTAATGACATATACCGCTGGTTGTTTATTTTCTTTTGGCAAAATATTCAAATATTGTTTCATTGAAGCCGTCCAAGTTCCATCAGCTTCCCAAGGAGTAGGAAAATGCTCAAACATTCGACCATTAATATTTGTCTGCCACAAGGTTAAAGAATTACCGTTAATAATCATTGTCTGCCCTGGCAATTTTTGGCGAGCTTGTTGAAGGAAATCCGCCATAGCAGTTTGCCATTTGTCATTAACTAATAAATCTTTTTGGCACAAATTTACATTATCAATATTAATTTGACGAGAAGAATAACGACTTGGTTCACTGTCAGCCAAATCCCAAAAAACACCATCCCAATTTTTTTGTAAACTATAATTTTTTATTAAATAATCTAAATTCAATTTTTGCCA
>CAILTG010000071.1 GCA_903837125.1 Candidatus Magasanikiibacteriota bacterium
CTTACCAAAATGAGACGAATATTAATACTGTTGAGACAATTTCCTCTGTTTCTGTTTCAGGAGATATTTGCCACACCACTCCCGCGCTAAAAGATCCTTGGGGCCGGGACCCAAGTTTTGATATTGAGAAACTTCCAACTACAACTATGGTTGTTAAACTTCTCGGCGTCGCCGAACGTCCGGGTGTGCGTGCAGATTTAAAACTTACAGAACAACGCGGGATTACCTTTCTTTTGGCACGCCCTGATTTAAAACTAGACCAAGCTAACTGTGTGGGTAAGGTCACTTATACTAGTAATTTACCTGCCGCCATTCAACCCAAGCGTATGGTTGTCAGTTATGGTGTGTTTGATTCCAACCGCGATATGGGTGCTAGTTGTGATTATCTTACTTTGCCGCATTCTTGTACGCTGGATATTACCGCCACCGATAAACCCATTGACGTGCTAGTCAAAGTGGCTTTTCAAGACAACACTTACGCCGAATACAAAATCTCTGTTCCTTTCGGTGGTCATTTGGATCAGCCGGTGATCACTTTCCCTTCTGTGGCTCCAAAAGTTGGTGACAATTTTGCTCTGCAATTTAAAGATGTTGGGGCGGACAATTACAATTTGCGTTTTGTGTATTGTAAACCGAATGGAAATCGTGGCATTAATCCTTGTCTCTTCGGCTGGAAGATTGGTTTAGAGCGGCTGAATGGAAAGTTGACCGTAGCTGACAATGAGAACAATGTCAAAGATCTGACCGTGGCGATAAAAAATGGGGTAGTAATTTTACAATCTCAAATGTCCATGACTGCCAAACCAGAAGATATTAAGATAAGATATACTGTTGATGCTGTCAAAAGAGGTAAAATAGACGGTATCAGCACCAGCGTGGAAGCCAACTATTCACTTAATTTGCCTTTAAAATAATTTAATCATCCCAAATATGAAAAAATCAAACATAAAAAAAGACGAAATTATTCTTTGGGGCGTGGCAGTATTATTGTTATCGGTGGCAATAATTAGGTTCGTCTTTGCCCAAGACCGAGGCGTACCTAAGCCACCAACACCAGTTTACACTCCGCCAGTCTACAATATGTCTAATAATTCTAATTTGGGAACGAACGCGACTTACGACACTGGTACAACCGTCGTTCCACCTCCCGTCGTGGCCGCTAAAGCAACTGTCAGTTTGACTGATGCGGAAAATAGTTTGCAACAAACTATTTGTGACACGCTTCCGACGACGGCCAGTAGCTTGCCAACCGGCATGCTCAATGTAACCGTGCTATTACCAAGCAATTTTGACGCGCAAGTTGACAGACTGGGCGACACTGTCACTTTTGGCACTATCACTACGAACATAATGACAACATACAAAAATAATAAATATTTTCAATGTCTTGTTCATGGAAACAATTGTTTATTAAACTTTACCGCTAATTTTGGGAACGGGGTCAGTGAATCGGGTGTCATAAATCTATCTTTCGTCGGCGACTTCGTGCCCTATGTACCACAAAATCCCGTATCTGCCGGTAATTATGGGGTTCGCTATAATCCGTATTATGGTATGGATCCAATGCCATTGCTTACACGTACAGGCTGTTCAGTTACTTTTCAAAAACCATGTCCAGCCAAAACTGGCTCGGTTTTATGTGGGCAATGTGATGTTAACCAGGCAGGAACTCAATATGTAAGCAAGCCGGAAAATCTTGGTCAATGCTTTTATTGTTCTAGCAACCAAACCTGTACTTGGGGCGCTGGCGGATTGTGTAGCGCCTATAGTTGCGTGAATAAAACAATCAGTAGCGTCAAAAAAGCTACTAATTATTTTACCAACTGTTCTGGTTGTCAAAGAAGCGGTTATTACCGAAACTATAATTACAACGGAACAAATAAAACTACCTGCCAAAATTATTTGCGTGTTTGTCGAGCGTGTGGTGCAATAAATGTGAAGACCAGTTGCCAGTAATATTATTTTCCTAAATTTGGAACACTAAATTTTTTTATGGAGGTGTATCTGGTAATTGCCAAGGCCCTAAACTAAATTTAACAAATACTCAACATATTTAATAGTCGCCTCCGGTAAAGTAATGGCCTTCTTCCAATCAAAAGTTCTAAACGCGTCCCGCCACTCGAGCGGCACAAAAATAAGGTTTAATTAAGCCTTATTTTTTATACCCGGGGGTGGGGTTCGAACTATTACTTTTTTGAATTACCCAATTCTTTCTTGTATTTATATTCAACCTCCCATATTAATCCCGGCTTTATGTTAGATACGGCTGGCAATAAATGATTGAGGAGCTGTTCTGCTGTCATCCGAAACTTTTTACCCTTTGCGGAAATCTTAACCCAACCACTTTCATCACGAAAGTATTTTTCAGTGAAGTTTTTTGTACCCATTGTAATTATATAGTTATCATTTGTTAGCTTCATATTTTAATATTATAACAAAAATTAGTTTTGGAGTCCAAGTTTTAAAAACATTTGAAAAATTTTATTATCTTCAACTTCATTTTTATTTTTCCGCCAGTTTAGAGTTTTGAATGCGTTCACGAAGGGGAGCCAAATAAAATCGCCTAATTTGGCGTTTTTTGTTATAATGGTAGTAGATTTATTTTAATATAAATTCATATGGAAAAAATATACAAAATGTGTCAAAGTTGTGGAATGCCAATGAAAAATGATCCAGCTGGCGGGGGAACTAACGCAGATGGAAAAAAGTCGGTAATGTACTGCAGTTATTGTTTTCAAAATGGGGCATTTAATTCAGCCGAAATACAAACAGCAGAACAAATGCAGAAGTTTTGTATTGGTAAATTGAAGGAGATGCATTTTCCAGGGTTTGTTGCTTGGGTATTAACTAGAAGCATTCCCAGATTGCAACGGTGGAAAAAAGATATCAAAAAATAATTAAATTCTTAACCAACCAAAAATCGCCAAATCAGGCGATTTTTGGTATAATAAAAGTGTATTAAAATAAAACTATGAAAAAAATAAAAAATCAAGCAATTATTTACCAAGCAAAGACTGGTGCAATTGAATTGAAGGGTGATTTTAAAAAGGAAACTTTATGGGCTACACAGGCACAGATTGTGGAAATTTTTGATATTGATCAGTCTGTTGTTTCTAGACACATTAAGAATGTTTTAAAAGATGGTGAAGTAGATGAAAAAAGCAATATGCAAAAAATGCATAATGCAAATTCTGATAAACCAGTAGTTTTTTATTCCTTGGATTTGATTTTGGCTGTTGGTTACCGTGCTAATTCCGCGCAGGCAATTCAATTTCGCCAATGGGCGACCAAAATTTTGCGCGAACACATAACTAGAGGGTACACCATCAATCGAAGCCAAATTAAAAATAATTATTCAGAATTCATGCAAGCGGTTGAAAATTTAAAAGTTTTATTACCTCCAGATGGTATTGTTGATCAAAAAAGCGTATTAGAATTAATTTCCGCATTTTCAGCAACATGGCTTTCAATTGATGCTTATGACAAGGACAAACTTGCTACCACTGGAACTACCAAGCGTACCGTTGACCTTGCAGCAGAACAACTGGTCGGAGCATTGGCTGATTTTAAGGTTGCTCTGACAAAAAGAGGTGAAGCATCTGAATTATTTGGAACAGAAAGACAAACAGGAAGTATACAAGGCATCGTCGGTAATGTAATGCAGTCTTTCGGCGGCAAATCCATGTACCCAACTATTGAAGAGAAAGCTGCTCACTTATTGTACTTCATGGTGAAAAATCACCCTTTTATTGATGGTAATAAAAGAAGTGGAGCCTATGCTTTTATTTGGTTTTTGAAAAAAGCCGGTATTCTCAACCTAGCCATCATAACTCCAGCCACCCTTACTGCTTTGACATTATTAATTGCAGAAAGTGATCCAAAAAATAAAGAAAGGATGACAAAGTTAACATTGCAATTATTACGATAATAGCTGGATATAAAAGATTTTATTTCGAATATCGTCCGCGACTCTGAACTTCGAAAATAATGGCTTAATGTAGTAATTATTTTTTTATATCCAAAGTGGGGTTAGAATTTTTGATTTTTTTATTAGATTATGGTAAATTAATTATAGTATTTATATGACATAACAATTGTGTTTATGGTTGTAGAAAAAAATAATCCTGCTGTGAGGGCGGTAGATACTAAAACTGGCGATCAAGTATATAAATCAAAATTACGTGATTTTGCGTCTTTGGCTCAATTTTATGCTGATAGTTTTTCCAAAGAAGCTGAGATTACTACCTCTACAGCCACAAAAAAAGGGAAAAGTGCCGATGCAGCTAAACAAAAAGCTATTTTTCGTTTAATTGTAGGTTTGTCAGAACGCGGTTTATCGCCTGCTGAGGCTGCGGAAGAATTAAAAAAGCGTGCTGAAAGATTGGATGAATCTTCGGCTAAAGCTGTTGATTCTGAAATGGTTGCCAGATTATTAAATGAATCAGCTACGCATCTTCAAGCAGTACAGTTTTTAGAGAGTAACCAAAATTTTGATCCGAACAGTAGAGATGATTTTAAAAAGTGGAAAGAAGAAAAGGCAGTCAGTCAGAGACAAAAAGATGAAGCAACTGCAACTTTAAGACAAGTTCATTTAGCTGCTGAAAATCATAGAGATCAGACACGGGCTACAGAAAAAATTGATGATATTAGAGATCAGCATGGAATACCTGATAGAGAAGCTTTAGAAATTCAAGTTGAAAATTTGAGTAGACGTATTAATGTAGAAGCTGCAAAAGTCATTAGTACGGCTCTTAGGGAGGAAGAGTGGAGAAAAGCTGGAAGACAAATAAATTTACGTGATGGATCAGATATTGGTTGTGATGGAAAAAAATTCGTCGGTCTTAGTGCTGATGATGCTAGACATGGTTTCGGAAATTTATTATATAATGGTAAATATGGTGCACCGTCGGCTCAAGAATTACCTGCAAATCCAACTCGCAAATATATTACTTATCGTGTAAGCGAATACAAACAGCCAATATTACAAGAAAGAGAAGTCGAGGAAACTTATGAAGTACCAAGATATGTAATGAAAGTGAGGGTCGGATCAACAAGGGAGAAACGTATGGTAAAAAGAAAAGTACAGGTTGGCGAAGAGACACCAAAAATGAAAGATGTTGTGGAAGGAGGAAATAATGAGGAAACATACTCATTATCATTTCGTAGGACTGGGGTAGTTTATGATGGTCGATTTATGGAGTCTATGATTACATCTCTCGTTCCTAAACAGTTGGCTGAAGAGGTATCCGATTTATTAAAAAATAATCCTCAAATGGCCGATAAGTTATTTGATTTAATTTTACCCCAATCAATGAGAACAGCAGAAAGTGGACTTAAATTTGAACCATCTGAACACATTGGTGGTCAATTATTGCCACCAAAGAAAGAATAAAATGTTTTTCAAAACAATAGTGTAATGCTTCATAGCTAAATTAAATTCTTACAGCTTCTGGTCTTAAATCCGGTATATAAATATATTTACTTTGTCTCTGAATAATAGTTTTAACATTTCGGACTATTCGGAGCCGTACCAAAAATCGCCAAATCAGGCGATTTTTGGTATAATTATAAGTCTTATGGAATTCAATAAAAATAATATAAAGTCACGTAATATTTATATTTTATATATAACCACCTTTTTAGGTGGGTTGATGTTTTTTCTTCCTATTTTAGCTTTGTATTATCAGCAGACATTATTTTCTGCACAAAATGTTGCCTTTATTTTTGCAGTGGAAGCAATAGCCTCGGCAATATTTGAAGTACCAACTGGAGCTGTTGCTGACTTATTTGGAAGAAAGCGATCTATGCTTTTGGCTTATTTTATAGATATTATTGCTTTTATTATTTTATGGATTGGCGGAAGTATGATTATGTTTATAGTGTATGCCATTTTAACTGCCTTGGCACACGCTTTAAATAGTGGCACAGATACCGCGATAATGTATGACACTCTGAAACAAGAAGGGAAGGAAAATTTATATAAGAAAATCAGTGGAATTTATATGGCCATTTGGCCTGCTGGTGCTGCCATCAGTTCTATTATTGGTGGCTATCTGGCGACCATTTCGCTTCGCACACCCGTGTTCTATACAATTTTTCCGTTTATTATTGCCTTAATTCTTATTTTTTTTATTGATGAACCAAAGTACGAAAAAAAGAAAGAAAATACTTTGAATGGACACATGCTGGAATCTCTCAAAGATGTTTTAAGGAATAAACAACTTGTACTTATCCTTCTTGGTGGAATTGTCGTCTGGTCATTTGGGGAAAGTACGCATTTTTTGAATCAGCTATTTTTTCAATTCAAAAATATACCTATTCTATGGTTTGGTTATATTGCCGCAATTGACTTCGCTTTTTCCTCACTCGGTTTTTATTTTTCACACGTCATCTCTGAACGATTTGGAAATAAAAGGACTGTGGTATTTTCGGTAATTTTAATGTCCGTATTGTTAATTGTTGCTACTTTAACTACTGGGTACATTATGTTGGCACTATTCACAGTTTCGTCTTTCTTTTTTGGATTGCGAAGTCCAATACTTGGACATTTGTGGAATGCGGAATGCGAATCTAGAAAACGCGCCACTATGAATTCCATTAACAGTTTGATTTACCAGTTGGGAGTGGCATTAGTTGTTCCATTAGTTGGTTATTGGTCAGATTTATTTACAGTTAATACTGCTTTTTTGTTGAGTGGAATAATAATGTTGATTATCCCGTCAATATTTTTTGCGTTTCTTAAAAATAATTAATTTTGAATTCACATTTTCCAGCACAATACACTTACTTCTCAATATCTCATGACCCAGAAAAGAACATTTAACGGACTTTTACAAATCATTTGGATTTGAACGAGTTAGAATTATTGCATTATTTGTGGTAAACTAATTACATTAATAGTTTAAAATTTTATGGAGAATTGGCTTTTAGCAGTGAATAAATTTCTTAAGGATTGGGAAAATAAAGATTATGTTTTAGGTGCTTTGGTTTGTGGTAGTTTTGTTACAGGCAATGCTACACCAAATTCAGATATTGATTTGCATATTATCCTTTCAGACAAAACAAATTGGAGAGAAAGAGGTAATAAAATTGTTGACGGATTTTTAATTGAGTATTTTGCCAATCCACCAAAACAGCATAATAAATATGAAGAAGGGGATTATGCCTGTGGAACAAGGACAAATGCCCGAATGTTTGCTACTGGAAAAATTATTTTTGATAAAACAGGGGTCATAAAAAAAATACAAAATCGGTCAAGAAAAATTATGATTAAAAAATTAAAGAAATTGGACAAAAATTCTGTGGAAATGATGAAGTATTCCATTTGGGATTTCATGGATGGTTTAAAAGATTTGAAAGATACTAAATCCTTTGGTTATAATTTGTGTTATTACAATACTTTGGAGACAGTTATTAAATCCTACGCTAAAATTTCAGGAATTGAATTACCTCCGATATCTAAATTATACAAATTTTTAAATGATGGCCAATTTAGAAAAAAATATAACATAACTGGTTTTATAGACAAAGAGTTTATTAAATTAACTAATGAATGCTTGGATACAACTAAATTTAGCGACCTCAACAAACTCGCAAATTATGTTTTGGATAAAATGGGTGGTTTCGCAATTGATGGTTGGAAGGCAAGAACAAAATTGGATGTATGAAAATTACCAGCCAAATTATAGAAATATTTTTTGCGTTAAAATCTGCTGTTCAGAGTATTATTTTTTTGATTAAATAAACAAACTGTTTAATATGAAGCAAAAGCTAATTAAACCGAGCAAGCCAATTCTAAAAAATAACTATTTCTGTTATATCCGATTAAAGAAAGACGAAGTAGATATTTCTAGTGTAAAAGAAATAGCCAAAGCGAAAGGCTTTAGAGAACAAACATTTAGACATATAACTATCCTTTCTTCTGGGAATTTTGTGGCAATTCAAACCTCCCTAAGTAAAGGTGAACGACAAAAAATAAATAACCAAATAAGACGAAAAATTAAAGAATTAGACTGGTCATACGAAGAAAAGGATACTTACCTAATCTCTAAAAAAGTTAATAAAAACGAAAATAGACAATCATATATATGTACTATTAAAATGCCAGCCATTGATAAATTTTTTAGATACGTTAACAAGTTGCTTCACCTGGATATTCCTACACAATACCCACATATAACTTTGTTTACCAAAGGTGAAAGTAAAAATTTTAGTTATTATGGAATATCAATACCATCTAAAAAAGAATTTAAAACTTTAAAGCCAAAAAAAATTATCTAGAGTTTAAAAATTATCTTTAATTTTTTAACGTTATGTCTCTCGCATACAATTGGTACACTCACCTAAAAAAACCCTCCTGGGCACCGCCGACGTGGCTGTTTGGTCCGGTGTGGACGGTGTTATATATTTTAATCGCTATTTCTTTCGGCACAGTAATTTATCGTGCCTTTGTTGGAACTTTGTCTTGGCTCGTTACTCTGCCGTTTATTTTAAATTTGATTTTCAATTTTTCTTTTACCACTTTTCAATTTAAACTTAGAAATAATTTTTTGGCGGCAGGAGATATTCTTTTAGTGTTAGGGACACTGGTTTGGTTAATGGTTATCATTCAGCCCAACTTACCCTGGGTGACTTATATTAATATTCCATATTTACTCTGGGTTTGTTTTGCGACAGCATTGCAATTAACTGTTACTTATTTAAATAAATAACGCCTCAGACTATGGATAAAAAATTGATTACTTTAGGCATGGTAATTGGTTGTACTATTGGTGGTTATTTGCCAGAATTATTTGGTGCGGATATTTTTTCGATTTATTCTATTTTAGGAACAGCCGTTGGTGGTTTTTTGGGAATTTGGGTGGTGGTTAAATTAACAGGTTAACTATTTAAATGATAAGATATGAAGAAAGTAATAATTATTGTTGTGGTTTTTTTAATTTTAGTTTGGTTGACAATGGCTTCATTTACCACCTTCGAACTAAATTGTCGCGGTGATATTTGTTCTGGTCCGAGAATGTTAGTTTATAAATTGGTAAAAAATGGAGTAATTTGTTCAATGGTAAATGGTTCATATAACATGAATATTGCCCCGTTGGCAGATAAACAAAGAGGTTGTTATGTAACCAGCAATTGGTTGTGTAAATTAAGAGGCGGAAATTTAAAGGATCAAAATATTAGCAGAGGTGGAGCATTTATTTTGCCAGAACCAGCTTATTATTGTTCAATTGATGATAATACAACATCTACAACGACGACAGCATCTACTACCACTAATTTGGTTCCACCTACACCAGTTACAAGTACCAAGAGCAACGTAAATATAGGCGAAGGAGTCATTAAAGGAAAAGTTTTACTTGGACCAACCTGCCCAGTAGAAAGAATTCCACCAGATCCCAATTGTGCAGAAAAACCATACCAAACAAAAATTCAAGTAATTGCAGTAGGTAGTCTAAAAAGTTCTCCTTATGCCGTGGTAGATAGTAATGCCAATGGTGAATACACAGTAACGCTTCCAGTTGGCGAATATGCTTTGCAACCAGTTGGAGGTAAAATGTTACCACGTTGTGAAACAAAAAATGTTAGTATAAAATCAAATGAGACTCAAGAAATAAATTTATTTTGTGATACTGGTATTAGATAATTATAAATTAACAAACAATTATATGCCCAAAATAAAAATTTGGTTGTGCGTCACAGTTGTTTTTGCTATTTTATTGATATTACCGGTGCAAGCCGCCAGTTCTTCAACCCCTGCTGCAGTTTGGATCACACCAACTTCCAAATTGTATGGGCTAAAACTTTTTTATGAAGGGACAGTGGAAAAATTTACCAAAATTTTGCCGATCAAATATCAAGAAGAATATCTTTTGCATCTGGCTGATGTAAGGTCAAAAGAAATGTTGACCATGGCCAATGCGGGAATAATCGATCCTAGGCCTTTGTTAACAGCCCTTAACCAGAGTTTTGCTTACCAAAAAGCTGCTAATAATCTTGCCCCCAATGGCCCAGCAGATATGTTTTGGTCCACTATGGAAAAACTAACCAGTATTTTTCAAGAGGAAAAGAAAGGTCTCAATGACTGGCAAAAAGTGAGAGCTGAAAGCATAAAAAAATATCAAGAAGAACAAAAAAACCAAAATCCGGCCACCGGACAACTGTTGGCGGATATAAAAAAGTTTGTTAATGAAATGTTTGTGGCCGCGGATCGGGCAGAAATAGAACGCATCCAGAAACTTGTAGCCGAACGTGCTGATACCGATAAATTGTTAAATTATTTATCAGCTTGGGCCGAACAAAATCGTCAGCTGGCACAGAATCTTAATAATTATCCAAATTTAGATCCAGATCAGGTTGATCAAGCCCAAAAAGTAGCCAATGACTTTGTTGACAAAATTAAAGTTATAAAAGACTCAGGCACGTCGGACAAAGATCAATTAAAACAGGTCGTGGATAATTTTAAAAATAATTTAATCAAGCTTGATCAGGCACATATGGCTCAAATGCAGAATACAGCTGGAACAATCACTCCCGCGGCTCAGAATAATCAACCAGCCGTGGTTCATAATCAACCGGTGGCAGCTCCTGTCAAACCAAAACCGGTTTTAAAAATTATTCCCTCTGCAAGTGTTAACACTCAAAAATTACAATTACTTTATAACAAAAATATCGTCGCTACCCAAAATCAAACAATACTTGAGGGTTACGGAGCAATGGGTGGTTTGCCTCCTTATCATTATCAATTAGAAACAGGTGTTGGATTTCCTCCACATGGAGTGATTTTAACTCCTATTGGAGATTTATCGGGTATGCCAACTATTGCTGGCACCTACACTTTTGGAGTCTGTGTAGTTGATTCATCTGGCTCTAGTGTTTGTGGCACCACGGTTATGACAGTGCAAGAGACCGAGGTTAAACCAGCTCCACCACCAGAACCAACTCAGCCGCAGTGTGATGACTACACCTGGCAACGTTCCATGACCTCAGCTGCCAATAACATATGCGCTTCAACGTGGGATGATTGCCGTCACAATGCTGATTATGGTTCAGCTGCAGATAAAGCGTGCTATGACGGGCTAGATAGTTGCCGTTGCAATTATTACAAACAAAATGCTTCACAATTTGGTTGTACAGTAAATGACATTTCAAAAATCGATTGTACCGAGTGGATTGACTAAAAATAATGCTTTATATTTAAATGCTACAATTAGCAATACTTATATGTCAGACAAAACTAAACACATTTTTAAAACAATCGGTTTTTGGATAGTCTTTGCCGCAGTCATAATTTTGTGCACCAATATTCCCAGTATTTATTGGCGTTACTCCACGGGAAAAGCTTATGGTTTTCAAGTACTTTGCCAAAGTGAGAATGTGGACAACCCAACTAGTGTAAAAGTGGCTGATATTTTCTTTGGTAATAATACACCTCAATTAGTCAGTGTTTCTGGAAATTTAGTTTATGATTTGGATCAGGAGATGTTTTATCTAGGGGATGGAATTTTAAGATTACCACTTGATTTATCAGGTTGCCAGAATTTGAATAATTTTAAAACCAATGAACCGCTAGTGATTGTCAGAGGTACCCCTACCGTGGATAAAGACAAAAATCCTTTGATAGTTGTTAATGGTCTGCACAGCGATCTTCCGGAGTGGGTACAAATTATCTACTCGGCTGGAGTTTTGTGGTCGATCGTTTTATCAATATCTATTATTACGGGGATTGGATTGGCTCTTGGTTGGCTCTTGGCCAAAATTGGCATTGGCAAGGGAGATAAAAAAATATTACCAGAAGAAAAACAAAATCGCCACGCTGGATACTTATTATTGCTGGGAATAATTGCTCCATTTTGTTGGCTTTTGAATCCATATTTGGGAGTGTTTGCCAGTTTATTACCTATATTGCTTTGGACTCGTGATGGCTTAAAATCTTCAAAGAAAAAAGTAGCAATAGTGGGAGCAGTTTTGTGCGGTATTGGTTTTGTAGTTATGCTCATTATTTCTGTGGCGCGTTTTTCATTTACCAAAACTAATATCATTAATATCTATGCTGGAGAAATTTGGAGCAATTATTCCGGTGAGATTACTAACACTCCATCGCTATCGCTTAATCCATATATAAATAATAATCAGCATTTTAGTATTCATCCGCCAGCGAATTGGATTAAAGATGAAAGTGGGAAGGACAGTGTAATGGTAAAGTTTGAAACGCCGGCGCAATTAGACACAGCCGCAGGACAGCCTATATATGGAAAAATTGGGGTAATGGTTTTTACTTTACCCAAAGGCACTGAAGTCGCGGATTTTGTAGCCTCTATAAAAAAATCTGGGACTCAACAAAAAAATTTCAGGTTGATTAGTGAAGGAACGCACTTGCTGGCCGGTGGACGTTTAGCATCAACCTACATTGAAGCCACGTCTCTAGTCGATGGCATCATTTCTCATAATTTAATGTCCGTAGTCACCAAAGATGGTAATTTGTTTTATGTAATTGCTGTACAAATTCCCGAGAAAGACTGGAGTACATATGAAACAATGGCGCGCGATTCATTGCGGACATTTGAAATATTATAAAATTTATCTTGACCAGACTAAATCCGGAATATAAACATACTCACTCTGTCTCTGAATAATCGTTCTAACATTTCGGACTATTCGGAGCACCAAAAATAATGGCTTAATCAAGTCATTATTTTTATACTCAAAGTGGGGTTAGAATCAACTGTTTGAAATTTATGGATATTAGAGTAAAATAGAGATATATCTTATATATTAATTTTATGAAATTTTTGAAAATTCATTTGGGTTGGATAATCATTATTATCTTAATAATTATACCAGCGATAATCTGGCTTTTGATGATGCCCCTATCACTCCGTTTTGACGGTTTTGTTGATGACATGATTAGTTTGGGTCAGTTGAGTGGTCT
Organism: Candidatus Magasanikiibacteriota bacterium; assembly: GCA_903837125.1. Lineage (GTDB taxonomy): Bacteria > Patescibacteriota > Patescibacteriia > Magasanikbacterales > UBA922 > CAILTG01. The sequence goes on from CAILTG010000071.1 coordinate 12,929, forward strand.
CTTGGGTACGGCTATGTTTGCTTTGGCACTAATTTTGGGAGCGCGTTTGAAATTTTTTGATAAATATTTGACTGGCTTAAGTCGTGTTTATGTTAATCACCATCGCTTAGGAGCCACAGCTTTTTCACTACTGTTGTTTCATCCGCTTTTTTTAACCATGCGCTACGTGAGTTTTTCTTTAACTAGTGCTGCTCAATTCTGGCTGGGCAGTACTGGCTGGTCAGTGGTGCTTGGCGAACTATCGTTGTTTGGTTTAATTTTGCTTTTGGTTTTAACTTTTTTTATAAAATTGCATTATAATGTTTGGAAAAATACTCATAAATATTTAGGTTTGGCATTTTTTCTAGGGGCTTTGCATATGTTTTTTATTGAGAGTGATGTTTCGCGGAATTTTTATTTGCGTTTTTACATGTTAACCTTGGTGGCAATGGGAATTATTGCCTATGTTTTCCAAACATTTTTGGGCAAGTGGCTAGTCAAGAGATATTTATACATAGTTAAAGAAGTAAAAAGTATTAGTAGCGAAGCCGTGGAAATTACACTTTCACCGTTTGATTTACAAAAAAAAATTGTTTATGCGCCCGGACAGTTTGTGTTTATAAATTTTAATGATCGCACGGTAAGCGTGGAACAGCACCCTTTTTCTTTTTTATCAGCACCCCAAGAAAATACTATCAAATTTGGCATAAAAAATTTAGGGGATTATACCAATAAAATGAAAGATATTACTAGCGGTACATTAGCAAAAATAGAAGGGCCTTACGGCCAGTTTACATATTATAATTTTTCACATAAAAAGCAAATTTGGATTGCCGGTGGCATTGGCATTACACCCTTTATTAGTATGGCCAAGGATTTGGCTTTACAGGCAAGTAGAAGTGAATATATAATAGATTTATATTATTGTGTGCGTCAACCAGAAGAGTTGTTTTGGTTAAATGAACTTTTGAACGTCTCTCAGAAGTGTCAGAATTTTCACGTATATGATTATTGTTCCACCGTTAAAGGACAAATTAATGCTAAAATTATTAACGAGCAGAGTGGGGGATTGCTAGATAAAGATATCTTGTTTTGCGGTCCGTCGGGAATGATGAAAAGTTTGCGCGAGCAGTTCAAACAATTAGGAGTAAGTTCTCGTTTTATTCATTCAGATGAATTTTCTCTATGAAAAAATTAGTCGCCATTTCCTTATTTATTTTTGCCGTGGTTTTGACTGCTATTTTGACAGCCGGATTATTAAGTTATGAAAAAAATAAAACGGTCACTTCTAATCTTTCTAATAATCAAATTAATTCCGCAGTTAGCACGACTGGCCAGAAGCAAACAAATTTGGTTTCAGTACCCAAACAAAAATTAGTTCTTAATTTAGCTGAAATATCTAGACATAATACTGTTAATGATTGTTGGATGATAATTAGTAATAGTATATATAATGTAACGAGTTATGTTTATCAACATCCGGGCGGTGCCAATGAGATTATCAAATTTTGTGGGCAAGATGCAACTGTAGCTTTTCAGACCAAAGATAATAGGGGTCGTGATCATTCTGGACAGGCATACAGTATGCTTACGCCATATTATCTTGGTGATCTTAATCAAATCATTGTTCAATAACAATTGAACAATAATATTTTTCAGATAAACAATATATTATCAATAAAGAACAGCAGAGAGTTTTAAATAATTCTAATGTTGTTGCGTTAGAAAGTTGAATCCAAGTTATGAAAAAAATACTTGCTTATATATCTGCTATTATTTTAACTGTGATCCTGGTGGTTGTAGGTTTTACTTTTCGACAAGTTCAACAACAGAAATCAACACTAGTAAATGATTTGCAATATCGTACTTCACTTTTGGCGGATAGTTTTAAAGAATCAATTCGGACCCCATACTTAAGTGGCACTACAACTTCGGTACAAGCAGTACTTGATAAATTTGCTGGAAGAGAAAGATTGCTGGGATTAGCCGTGTATGATAATAGAGGTGGTTTATTTGCCATGTCAGTTGGCTTGCCACAAAATTTAGTTGAAAATAATAATATTCCGGAGAAGGCCATGGATGCAAACAGTGTTAGCAGTGATTTTTCCGATTTAAATGGTATGAGTGTTTACGTTCTTGCTTCACCATTAAGCCAGGATAGTAAAGTAATTGGTGCATTATCCGTTTTTCAAAGGGCCGATTATATTGATGACAATATCAGTGAGATTTGGAAGACAAATTTGTTAAGATTATTACTTCAAGCGTTGTTGTTTTCTGTAGCTATTGTCATCATTTTTAATTGGGTTATTTATCGTCCCATAAAACATTTAGCCGAAGCTATTCGACAAGCACGTAGTGGCAAAACGGGGAACGAATCTGACATACAAAAAGGTAACAGTTTTTTTAAACCTATAGTGGCGGAAATTTCTAAAATAACCAGGAGTTTAGTCTTAGCTAGAAATTCAGCCAGTGAAGAAGCTAGGATGCGTTTGCAGGAATTGGATTCACCCTGGACTGCAGAACGTTTAAAGGAATTTTTTAAAGCTTATTTTAAAGACCGTCAAATTTTTGTGGTTTCTAACCGCGAACCATATATTCATAGAAAAATTAAGAATGAAACTGTTTGGGTTGTTCCTCCGAGCGGCATGGTAACGGCTTTGGAACCAATAATGGAAGCTTGTGGTGGTATGTGGTTGGCTCATGGCAGCGGTGATGCTGATAAACAAACAGTAAATAATCAAGATAAAATTGAAGTTCCGCCAGACGAACCAAAATATACGTTAAAAAGAATTTGGCTTAGTGAGAAAGAAATCAAGGGATATTATATTGGTTTTTCTAATGAAGCTTTGTGGCCTCTTTGTCATTTAGCACATACTCGTCCAATATTTCGCAAGGAAGATTGGACTACCTATCGTAAAGTGAATGGCAAGTTTGCTGAGTCACTGTTGGCAGAAATTAAAGATGTACAAAGGCCAATTATTCTTATACAAGATTATCATTTTGCCCTCTTGCCTGAAATGATAAAAAAAGCTAGACCTGATGCTGAAATTGGCTTGTTTTGGCATATACCTTGGCCAAGTGCCGAAGTTTTTAGTATTTGTCCATGGCGAAAGGATATTTTGAATGGCATGTTGGGAGCCGATGTTTTAGGTTTCCATACACAACAACATTGTAATAATTTTATGGAAACAGTTGGAAAAGAAATTGAATCACTGGTAGATTTAGAAAAATTTTCCGTAACCCATAATGGTCATTCAACTTTCATCAAACCTTTTCCTATTAGTGTGGCTTTTACAAATGGGGCACATGAGGATGATAAACCTGAATCTGAGGTCTTAAAAAATCTGAAATTGAAATCGAAAATTTTAGGTATTGGCATTGATCGTTTGGACTATACAAAAGGAATTCTGGAAAGATTAAAAGGATTAGAATTCTTTTTTGATTTACATCCTGAGTTTAAAGGTCAATTTACGTTTTTACAAATCGCCCCACCTAGTCGTGAAGGTGTAGAGAAATACCAAAAATTTAATGATGAAGTAACGCATGAAGTGGAAAGAATTAATGAAAAATTCGAAGATAATAGTTGGAAACCGATAATTTTACTAAAAAAACACCACACTCATGATGAAATTTATCCGCTCTATCGTGCAGCCCAGGTTTGTTTAGTAACTTCACTTAGTGATGGTATGAATTTAGTTGCTAAAGAATTTGTGTCAGCTCGAAACGACGAAGCAGGAGTGCTGATTTTAAGTCAATTTACAGGTGCTGCTCGGGATCTTAAGGGAGCCCTTATAATCAATCCATACAGCGCCGAAGAAACTGCTGAAGCCATTTTTAAGGCCATAAACATGCCACCTTCGGAACAACACCGTCGAATGAAAAAAATGCGTGAATCAGTTAGGGATTATAATGTTTATCGTTGGGCAGCAGAATTTCTTGGATCAATTAATCGCTTAGATTAAGCATGAAATATTTATTTGATAATTTATCAGAAATAGAGAAAAAATTACGATCAATAAGAGGTATTTTATTGATGTTTGATTTTGATGGAACACTATCGCCTTTAGCGTCAACTCCTCAACAAGCAAAATTCCCAAATAATATAAAAAATTTAATATCAAAATGTTCTAAATTTTTTCCTGTAGTTATTATTAGTGGCAGATCCCTGAAAGATATAAAAATTAAAGTTGGTTTAAAAAATTTAATCTACGCTGGTAATCATGGTTTGGAATGGCAAATTGGAAATAAGAAAGATTATTTTGTGGTAACAAAAGAAGCGTTTCAATCTTATTTAGTTATAAAAAATGAATTCAAAAAAATAAAACGTTTTTTTCCAGGCATCTTAATAGAAGATAAAAAATTAACTTTGGCAATTCATTATCGAAAATTGGATCAAAAATTTGTTGTAAAATTTAAAAAAAAGGCAGAAAGCATTATTAAATTGTTTAATAAAATAAACAATTTACAGGTTTTACGAGATAAAAAAACCATTGAATTCAGGCCAAATTTTGATTGGAATAAAGGAAAATTTGCTTTATATATTTTTCAATATTTTGAAAATAAATTTAAACATAAAATTTTACCAATATATTTTGGTGATAGTGCAACTGATGAAGATGTTTTCAAGATTCTTCCTAGCGGACTTACAATAAAAGTGGGTTATAGCAAAATCAGTCAAGCTATATATTATTTAAATAATCCTTCTCAGGTGGCACTATTTATGCAGTGGTTGTTATTAAAAACAGCTAAAGACAAATAAGTAATTTAATTTAATCATCATTCATATGAAAAAAACCTCCCACATTCGGGAGGTTTTTTTGTATTGTTTAAATGAATTAATTAGTTGGAGTCTGTGTGTTTGTGGTAGGTAATTTAGTTTTGTTAAATTCTAATCCTTTAAAACCTAGCATGCCACCACGGCCTTGACCGCGGGCACCAAGGAACATGATATATTGTTGAGGAATATTGTTAGTGGTTGCCCATTGTTTTAAGGAAGCTGTTTGTGTTTTTAGAGCTGTTGCTTTTTCTGCTGGAGTTGCATTTTTTAAGCTGTCCATTAAAGCTTTTATTTCAGTTTTTTTTGCAACAATAAGATCGGCTTGAACTTGGGTTAATTTTCCAGCTGTGACAGCTTGTACAATTGGATCAACTTGCGCAGGATGACTCTTTGTTATGGCTGCGCGTTCAGTGGCCATTGTTTCATTGATTACACTTTGTACGTCAGTAGTATTTAAATTAAATTTTTTTGCAATTGCTGCGGCAATTGTACTAAGGTAATTATTTTTAGCTGTTTTGGACGTGGCGGCGTAGGTTGTTCCAGCAATCAGTGTTACCGCTATAATAGGCAAAAATGCATATAGTAGGTATTTCGTTTTCATAGGTAATATATTAGTTAATGATAAATTAATCGACCTTTACGTCCTACATAATAATACGATCAATCATGGCGCAGAGGTGCAAATTTTAAGAAAATATTTTGGCTTATCCTTTTGTGTTAAATGTTGTTGTCTTGTTAGAAGTTGTGGTATAATTAAATTAATTGTAGTTTTTAGATAAAACTATGCGGTTAGCGTCAAAAAAATATTATCTTTTACTTTCTCTTTTACTAACGGTAACAGTAATTTTTGTTATTGTTGTCATAAATTTAGTTTTTTTCAAACGGGTTTATTTGTCTGGTTTGCCAAAAGTAGCTGATATAGCTAAGGCAGGGGATAATGAACAAATAATTTCAGAAACCGGCAATAATGCTTTCACTTTTGTTAAACATTACCGAATTGAAGATTGGTCAGAGGCCCGAAGTGTTTTGCAAACCAAAGATGGCAGTTATGTTATTACCGGCAACGCAAATTATGATAAATTAAGTGTGTTATCCGACATAGATGCTTTTATTACTAAAATTGATGCTCAGGGTAATAATCTTTGGACCAAACTTTTTCAATCATTTCATTCGGTTAGGATTGATAAAGGTGTTGGCGGAGCCGCCAAAAAGGGCGATGAATATGGACGGGATATTGTTGAACTTAAAGATGGTAGTTTTTTAATGGCTAGCCAAGGCGTGGGGTTTGTTGATAGTCAGTATTTGAAGAAAAAGGAGAAGTGGGATGATGTTTTTTTAACTAAATTTGATAATAATGGCAATCACCTTTGGACCAAATTGATTGGTGATTATTCCACTGACCGCGTTTATAAACTCTTTGCCACTGAAGATAACGGTTTTTTGTTTTCCGGTTATTTTACCGAGACAGGTTTTGGCAAAAAAACCGCGCCGACTGATTTTGTTTTGATTAAATTTGATAAAAACGGGAATAAAAAATGGGCGCAAAAAATGGAGATGAATAATGCGGACATTGAACCGCTGGCCGATGGCGGTTTTATCGCTGTGGGCGGCGTCAAAACCGCAGGCAGAGAAAGCGGTCCGGCGGAGAAATTTGAGAGCGCAACCCTACCGGTAGAAAATGCCACTTTGCCGGTAGTGGTTAAATTTAATGCTGATTTTGGCATTGAATGGGCAAAAAGTTTAGAAATTATTCCGCTTGAAGAATCGGTTTACACGACAGGTGAGGATGGTCATACACACATGAGTTATCGAACAAAGCGCCAGGCGGCTGGTAATTTTTTTACCGTCAAGCAAACGGCTGGCGGCTATCTGGTTTTGGGTTTTATTTCTCCGACTTTAACCGGTGGTTCTATTTGGTCCACTCCGGCCGGTAAACATTCATTAGCGGCTGTTCAAATTAATAATTCAGGCGAGCTACAATGGGCAAAAGTGATTAAATTAGGCATGGAATTTGGCCAGCAATTTAATAATGATATCAGCGGAACGAGGATAGTTAAAACAAAAGATAATGGTTTTGTTTTTAAAATGGATTACCTTCCGCCTCCCAGAAGCGACCAAGAAAATAGACAAGACATTGTTGATGAAAAATTAGCACAATTAAATGATTTATGCGCCAGTAAAAATCGGGTAGAGGATTGTGAAAATGGTAAAATAACCAATGATCCTGAAATTCTTTTGGCCTGGGAAAATTATATTAAAACTGCTAAGAGTTTTGACACTACTTTAAATAATGGTGTTTTATTGGTAAAAACCGATGCAGATTTTAATCCGCAGTGGTCAAAAAAAATCAATTTAGAGGATTATGTTTATGGTTATGGCGTAGAGCCGACTTCGGATAACGGTTTAATTATCGCCGGCAGTTATAACACCTCAATTCTAAATTATAGTTGGAGCATGGGCCAGGGTTATTTTTTGGATACTTTACTAATTAAATTAGATGTTAATGGCCAGGCCTCGAATGATCAAGGAATGATTTCCGATTACACTGATTTAGCTGTCAAAGATGTTGGTCCTTTTTTGGCCTTAAAAGATTTTGCACCAGTGGTAAAAAGTTTTGCTTTAAAAATTGATAAAAAAGTTCAACCTAAGACACCAGTTTTTAAAACTAAAGTTATTGATCTTGACGCCGCGGCTGTCAATCTAGCAGAACCAGTTAGCTCTGTTAATTTACCAAAAGTTATTCTGGCGCAAATTCCGCCAATCAGCAAGACCTGGGCAGAAATAAATTATGCGACTGCGGCTGATACTGAAGAAATTAAACCGGTTTACAAATCTGCTATTCAAATTCATCAAGAACTTTTACCGATTCTTAATCAAATATTCGCCAGCGAAGTAAAATTAAAACCAGATGTTTCTGGCGGTTTGGAATATGTTTTTGGACGGTTAGTAATTGAGAGCGACAAAACAGCGGTGCAAAAATATCTAGAAGGGCTGGGCTATAAAACTTATTTAGCTGAAGGTGATCAATTAGTAATGATGAAAATAGGCCGGACGCTGACCATTACTTTTTCTTTTTATGATAAAACAAAAGGGACGTTGTTTGTAACTTATTAATTGAGAGGGTATAATAAAAAATATAGTCTCAATAAAAAAATGCGACTTGCATTAAAAAAATATTATTTTTTACTTTCTCTTTTACTAACGGTAACAGTAATTTTTGTTATTGTTGTTTTAAATTTATCTTTTTTTAAACAAGATTATTTGTCTAATTTGCCAAAAGTAGCTGATATGGCTAAGGCAGGGGATAATGATTATCTAATCTCGGGCGTCAATGCTGAAATAAGTTGCGCTAATGGGTTAGAATCCATGTCTCTTCCTAATACTACTTTTTTAAACTCATATCGTCTTTTAGCACTCACGAAAATTAATGGCACTTGGTTGACTAAAGATGGTGGATATATTATTTCCGGAACAACCGATCCTAATATTATGTTTATTCCGCCAGATGGTTTTGTGGCCAAGCTTGATAAACAAGGCAATGTTTCGTGGATGAAATTTTTGAAATCCACTAATGCGGCCGGTGTGGGCAATTCGCGTGGCGATGAAGATGTACAGTCAATTATTGAATTAAAAAATGGCGGGTATCTAATGGCTTCCAAGGTTTGGGGCTTTATTACGACTGCAGAATCTAGTGCGGGCGTAGAAGTGCATAAAATTTTGTTCACTAAATTAGACAAAAATGGCAATCCAGTTTGGAGTAAGTCTTTTACTGCCTCTGTGGAAGATGCTAAAAATTCTTTATTGGAAACTGCTGATGGTGATTTTTTGTTTCACGCCAACATTCTTGATCTCGCGCCAACCAAAAGAGGAGAAGACAGTGCTGTTTATCTGGATTTGCCTTTCGCTTCACTTAAAGTTTTAAAATTGGATAAAAATGGCAATCTTTTGTGGTCAAAAAATATTAAAAATTTTATTGCTCTTGAAAATGATTCTTATTTTGTCACTACAGCGGACGGCGGTTATGCAATGGCCGGAAATATTGCCGAGACAAATCCGGAAAAAGAATTGCCTTATAATTTTGATACTTATCCTGGTCTGGCGAAATTTGATAAAGATTTTAATTTTGAATGGGCGAAAAGTATGGAAGGCACGCCAATGGAAATGGCGACAGCGATTCCTCAAGAAGATGGTAGTTTTAAAATGGGTTGGAAAAAATGGCGCCAAGGAGCCATGGCTGTTCATGGCCTTGTTAGGACACAAGATAATGGTTATTTAATTTTAGGAAATTTTTCCGGTTTATCCATGTTATCAGATAGTTTTAATTTAAATTCAGGGGTAAAAAATTGGATGATTGGCTTTAAATTTAATGCTTCTGGTAATTTGGAATGGGTTAAAAAAATAACTTTTGGTTTTAATGAATTTACTTCGCCAATGATAAAGTTTTCTTTGACTTTGACGGCTGATAATCAAATAATGCTGGCTGGACCACTTACTTGGGCTGACGATGATTATCACGCGCAAATTATTAAGGCCAATGCAGAACGTGATTTGTATTGTGTAAAATATCAAATTAGCGAGGAAAAATGTAAAGGCAATCAAATAGAAAATATTAAAGATAGTAAAGAAACAGAACAAGATTGGGAAAAAGTTCAGGTGCTATATACTGCTGTGCAAGAGGCATTTCGCCCCGGTGTTTTTATGATGAAAATGGATGATAATTTAAAGACCAGTTGGGCTAAAATAATTAATCCAAAACGCTCGGTTATAAATTATGTTTTACAGCCCACTGTGGATAGTGGAGCCCTTATTGCTGGTGAATATACCACCAATGTCGTTAGGAAAATTTCATTTGGCGAGAAAATCTATTATAACGAAGGTTTTTTAATGAAATTAGATGCCAGTGGCAATGTTAAAGATGATAATGACTGGATTATAAATTATCATGATAAATTTGTCACAGAATTAATGACGCCTTATGCTGTTTCCAATGATTTAATTGTGCAAGCAGAACCTTTTAAGATTAAATTAACCTCACGAAAACCGGAATTTTCTCTTTATAAAAAATCAAAGACGACCACTTATGCCCCATTTAATAGTTCTAAAGAAACCCTTTGTCCGGTGTCACCCGAAATTTCTGCCAATGATACTCCATTATTAAATTCAACCATTACCTCAACCGCGCCCAGAACTTGGCCACAAATTAATTATGAAAAAGCGGTTCCGATTGAACCGATCAATGAAAGAAGTCGCACTCTCAACAACGAGCTTTTGCCAATTTTTAATCAACTTTACAGCAATCAAGTTAAGCTGACAGACAATCTCTCTGGGCAAATGTTAAGTTACATATTTGGTCGGATTATTAATAAAGAGGATGTAGTAGCGGTAAAAAATTATTTGGTAGGCATGGGTTATAAAACACAGGACGAAGGAAATAATCAATTGACCATGTATAAACCCGGCTATTTTTTAATTTTGACTTTTTCTGTGAATGATCAAAATAAAGCATTTTTAGATATAACATATTAAATTTAATTTTAGTTAAGATATGAATAAAAAAATATTTTGTAATAAAGTTAGTAATTCTGAAAAGAAAAATGGTTGTAAGGAATCTATAGAGACCTTAAAGACGCAAATTTCCTTTTGAGATAAAAAAGTGGTATAATAATAACTAACCCTGAAATATTATTTTCAGGATAATAAAATATATATGGATAAAAAAACGAAAACAATCGTAATCGTAGTGTTGGCGGTAGTTGTTGTTGGTGGTTTGTATTATGGTGTCAATCGTTGGCGTCAACAACGTTTGGCTAATCAAATTTTGAAGGAAGTGTATGGGGTGAATACTGGTTTGTTGGGTGGGCTAACTGGCGGAGGAAATATTTCCAATCAGATAGCGCAGGAAATGGCCAAAGAAGCGGCTAAAGAGGAGATAAAACAAAAAACAGACGAAGCTAAAGAAGCTGCCAAAACCCCGGAAGATAAATACAATGAGACTGAGGAAATGGCGACTTATGACGCAAATTCAAAAGCAGTCGCTGATGAGGCCAGAGAAATTATGGAAAAGGCATTTGGTAAAGTTAAATTAACTTCTATTTCTACTGGTTTGTATGGTGGTGGTACAGCTGGTTCCGGTACGGTGGAATTTCAAATTGCTCATCTGGCCACTGGTGCTGATTTAGGCGCGCTTAGTAAAGCTTTTACTGATAAAGGTTTTCAAGTTATGCAAAGTGGTATTCAAGATAAAAGTGCTGGAGTGATGGCAGGTAATGATAATGTTGTTTATACAGTTAATTTTGATATTGGAGGACAGACAGTAGGTATGGTTATTATGAAAACAAGTTAGCAATAATTAATTTTTAATTTTCCCGCCATAGCGGGATCCCGCTTTCATGGCGGGATAATTTCTTTTATATATGGCAGATATCATTTCACCAATTGGTGGCAAAAAAAATACTACAATGGCAGCAATCGCCTATGTTTTATTTTTTGTTCCACTTTTAACCGGTGATGCTAAAAAAGATTCATTTGTAAAATATCATGTTAAACAGGGTTTAGTATTATTTTTACTCGCAGTTTTGATCAATGTAATTGGTTGGGTAGTGCCATTTTATTTATGGTATTCAATAAGTTGGCTTTTAAGTTTGGCTATTTTGGTGTTATTGATTCTAGGTATTATTAATGCGGTGAATGGTAAACAGGAACCATTACCAGTAATTGGTAAGTTTGCTGATGTATTCAAGTTTTAATTATTTTGATATGAATAAAAGAATTTTTGGCATGGCGGCGCTAATACTGGGTGGTTTAATTTTAGCTGTGCCAGTTCAGGCTTTGGATTTGCGTTTTACGAGTTTTTTTAATAAATTTACGCCCATAGAACAAGTAAAAGCTGATGAAAATAATGAAACAATATCACCAATGATACCAAGTCAGCCAATAACAGTTCAACCAGAAGGGCAAAATCAGCCATGGGTAGACAGATGTTCAAATAACACACAGTTGTCATGTGTTGATAACGGGACTGGAAAACCAGTGCCTGGATTGAAACAAGGTTCAGATGGACAGCCAGTTTGTTCTACAGGTTCAACAGCGAAGTGTGGTAATTATCAGCAACCGCCCGCTTCTGGTGGTTCTGGTCAGATGATGAATTCTCCACAACCAAATCAACAAGGACAACAAGGACAAATGGGCCAGCAAGGACAACAAGGGCAATTTAATCAACAGGGTCAGCAAAATCAGCAAGGCCAGCAAGGACAAATGGGCCAACAGGGTCAACAAGGGCCAAATGAAGAACAAATGGCTAAACAACAGGCACAACATCTGAAAGACATACAAAGAAGTGTAAAACCGCTTAAAAATTCTATTACCGCTTTTGAAAAATTAATGACTAAAGGTAATACTTTGTCAGACGCTTTGCAAACAAAAATTACTCAAGCCAAAGATCTAGTAACTAAAATTGAAAATGCCAAGACAGCAGATGAAATTTCCAATGATGATATGGACAACTTGCGCGAAACTATGAATAATTTGCAAGAGGAACAGCAAAATATACAACATCTCACTGAATTTCGCAATAATATTAAAAATACCGAGCGTGGAGTTAAGAATTTTGAAAGTCAATTAACGCGTTTGCAAAAACAAAAACTAGTCATTCCTGCCGATGTTACTGAAAATTTGAATAAAATCAAACAATTAATTGATGTAGTAAAGACTGCCAAGAGTTGGGAAGAAATGCAAGCAGCTGGTGTGGAGGATATGGGTGATTTAATGAATACACTCAACCAAAGCCGAGATAATTTGGAAATATTAGCGCGTTGGCCACAGACCTTAAAACAAATGGATAAACAAATTTCCAGTCTTAATAGTCAAGTTAAAAAGGCCAAAATTATAGTGGATCGTTTGCTTAAAAAAGATATTGATCTTTCAGACAATTATAATAAATTTACAGGAATAGTAGATAAACTTAAAGCTGTACGCGATGATGCTGTTGCCAAGATAGCGTCGGGTGATTCCGAAGGTGCGTTTAATGTGGCGCAAGACGATTTTTTTGAGCAATTAGATGAAGCAAATCAAAATCTGCAGATTATTAATATGATGAGCAATTTAGGCGGATTTGCTTCTTCTTTTAAAAGCGAACTTAATAAAGCTAAGCAACAAATTAATCAGTTGAACAAGAAAAAAATTGATATAACAGAATTACAAGCGATCTATGATGAAACAAAAATTAAAGGTGATGAAATTCTAATACTCATTAAAACCAAACCTATTGATCAGGATGCTGTACAAGTAGCGTTGGAGGATTTAGGGGGTTTGCGTACAGATTTTGCCGATAAAGTTGCTGAGCTTACTGGTGCTGATGTGAATAGTTTACCTTGGGAACAGGGAACACAACAATTTCAACCAGTACAAATGACGCAGGATTTCAACCAATACTTCCCGCAACAAAAACCAACAACACAAGTTACTAATGTCATTAAATCCGGTTCTACTTGTAATGTTAATGGCGTGGAAATGCCAGGCCCCTGTGATCAGAATCAGCAGTAATAATTAAAAATGTAGAGTTTGATTCTGATTTTTTATTTAGTAATCAAAGCTAAGGTATTTAAATGCCTTAGCTTTATTTAATCTGGACTAAGTGCGTGTTTTTTGATATGCTAATAATAGTTAACTAGTATTAAAGGGTAAAAAAATGTTACAAGATTATTTAGCAGAGATGACAATTTAAAAAATAATTTTTTAATTTAATTTGTATGCGATGGTATAAAAAACAACTTGATAAAATAATGAAGGAAAAATCTGAATCTACTGAAAAAGACCAAAAAACTACCACAAAAAAGGTCTTAGGGAATTCTTTCGCTGAAAGAAAAAAGTGGAATGTTAAAAGATCATACCCCAGTCCAGTAGCTGCCAGCAAACTTGCTCGTCCTAAAACCGATTCACATTAGTTTTATGCGTGAAATTATTCCTAATTCAGAATTACATTTTACTTTTGCCCGGTCATCTGGTGCCGGCGGACAAAATGTTAACAAAACTTCCACCAAAGTATTTGTTCATTGGCCAATAGGCCATTCACAGGTTTTAACTTTGGAAGAAAAGACACTGGTGCGGGTAAAATTAGCCAATAGAATTAATAATCGTGATGAACTGGTGGTTATTTCGGAAGAGGAACGTTCGCAACCGCAAAATCGCGCGTCAGCGGTTTCTCGGTTGCAGACGTTGGTAACTAAAGCTTTGCAGGTGCCAAAAAAACGTCGGCCAACTCGGCCCACTAGGGCTTCTAAATTAAGGCGGATTGAGTTTAAAAAAATACGTTCGCGGGTGAAAGCGGGGAGACTGACGAAAATAGTTTATTAGGCAAATTATTTGATTTTTTAAAAGTTATCCACAGCCTTTATATTATTGTCTGCTTAAATTTGTTATAATGTAATCAAAGCAATTAGATCTTCTAAGAAAAACGATGTTGAAATCTATTTCTACAATTTTTGAAAATAA
>CAILTG010000072.1 GCA_903837125.1 Candidatus Magasanikiibacteriota bacterium
AATTACTAGACAACTAGTTAACCTAATGTTTTAGATTAAATTTCGGGAATGAGGGAGTGGGCCCCCCCTCTCTCTAGTAGATTCCTTCCTACCCCCCTCGCCTTAATACTAAACCTAAGCGTATGGGGTTAACCAAATGTGGGTGAGGGCCCTATGACTTAGGATAAATGTGATTAGTCTATTTAGGTTAAGTACTGGAAATAAACGGACAACTATGTAATGTCTCTCTCTATAGTATTTGGATACTAATGCTCAAGGGTTTTTATTAATCCGAGCTATATAAGTTAACTACTGGCTATCATTTAAGGTTTACAGTTGCGCGATTAATGCACAATATTTATATATATTGAAATGATTGATTATTTAATAGCTTTATATTTATCTATGCTTATTGTCTTGACTTTATTGGATGATGCTAATTAAAAGTTTATCTATCGTCTGAACTATAAGTTTTAACTATGAGAGCGTCCACTTACATTAGAAAATATTCATTTGACAATATAGGTTTTTATGCTCTAACCCTTGAAAAGGTTAACTAGTAAACTTATAATTTGAATTGTGCGATATTGCACTTGATTACACTAAAAGGAATTATCTAATGAGCGCACTAATAAAAATTACGACTATTGAGGGTTCAATCGAGGTTATAGCTAATACTAATGATTTTGGTTATTTAGAGTTTGACTTGAAGAATTCCAGGGTTTGCGAAGACCTAGCAATTGCAGCAGGGTTTAAATACCCTAATTTATTAGGTGATAGTGTTTTATATGCTATCAATGAAGGAGGAGTTACTAGCGATTCTTGGACAAAAGAAGAAGGTCAAGATGATAATTTTTCTTTTGAAATAATTTCACAATTAGCGGATTCCTATACAGCAATTAAACAGTTTGACGATAGTTATTTGGTTAACTATTACGACAAAACAGCAGGGGAAGAATTTTTAGTTTGGAGTGAATCATTCGACACAAAAGAAGAAGTACAAGCTACTTATGAGTTATTAATTAATCAAGGTCTTTTGACCTTCGAAGAATAAGGAGTTCAGACCCATGAGAGAAAAATTATTAGATATCGGACTAGCAATTACGATCGGAATTTGTCTAGCCCTTTTCTTATTTTTAAATATTTAAACAGTTAACCAAAAGGAAGTCCAAAATGAAATTAAACAAAATTACATCAACTATCAGAATTTCAACAACTAGTAAACTAGACGGAATTAGGTCTTGGAGTTTACAAGCATTAGATACTTGTCCTGGTTCAATAGAATCTCCTGGGGTGCTCGTTGATGCCTGTAAAGGCTGTTATGCAACTACAGGCAACTATAACTACCCCAACGTTAAACAACCTAGAGAATCAAATAAATTAGACTGGCAACGCATTAATTGGGTTGATGAAATGTGTCAAGCATTAGACTCCGATAGATATTTCCGCTGGTTTGATTCGGGTGATATGTACTCCCTAGGCTTGGCCGAAAAAATTTTAGAAGTAATGAAAAGAACACCTTGGGTTAAACATTGGTTGCCAACTAGAATGTATAAATTTCCAAAATTCCAACTAGTAATTGATGAAATGAAGGCTTTGGAAAATGTATCCGTGAGATTCTCTAGCGATTCTATTCAAGGAGAATTTATTCCAGGTACTCACGGAAGTGTAATTATTCCTTGCCCTGATTTTGAATTAGAAGGTGTTTCATTGTGCGAAGCTTATGAAAACGACGGAAAGTGTTCAGGTTGTCGCAACTGCTGGGATAAAAAAATCGAAGTAATAGCATACCCCGCACACGGAAAGAAAATGCAAAAAGTAATCAGAATTATGAAGTCATAAAATCAGGCCTACGGGCCTTTTTTTTGGTCTGTAGATACTAGAGACCTTTTGTTATTTTTTAAGCTTCAAAAGCTCTAAAAAAGTCTTCAAATCGCCTAAAAAAAGGCTTTTGTTAACTCAAAATTAATTATTTTTTATAAATTTTGAAGTTTTTTTTGACATTTTTAAAGGTTTTTTTGATTTTTGACCATTTGACCCCCCCTATTAAATTAACCCCCCCCCATAAATTTTTAGAGGTAGGAAGCTTTTTTTATTTTCAAGTATTAATCACCACAAAAACAGGCAATGGCTTCTTCGTTCAGATCTGAAAACATATCTTGTTGGCTTTTTGCGTATTCGTACAATTGCTTATATGAAGGTCTGTCTTTTC
>CAILTG010000073.1 GCA_903837125.1 Candidatus Magasanikiibacteriota bacterium
AAAAACCGAGCATACTCTGTACTCAGAGCCAATTGCCCAGATTGGCAATTTTGCTATCACTAATTCCTAGTTGAATTCTTGGCTTTCGGTTGTCGTCGTTATTTTACTCGCTTTGGCTATTAGAAAAAAAATTAAATTAGTCCCAACTGGTATCCAAAATTTTTTTGAAAGCATTATTGAATTATTTTTAGGTTTATTTGATAATGTAACTGGTTCTCGGGAAAAATCTTTGAAATTGACACCCTTTGTGATGTCTTTTTTCTTTTTTATTTTGATAAACAACTGGTTAGGGATTTTGCCTGGCGTTGGCTCAATAGGTTATATTGCCATTGAACATGGTGAAAAATTATTTATTCCATTTTTCAGAGGCGGTACGGCTGATTTAAATACCACCTTGGCTCTTGCTACTATCGGTGTTGTAGCCAGCCACATTTTTGGCGTGACTATGGTTGGCGCCTGGAAACATTTTAATAAATTTATCAACATTCAAGCGTTTTTAGATATTCCTAAGAAGTTTAAAAAAAATCCAACTATTATTTTAGTAAATCCTATCAAGGCTTTTGTTGGTTTGATTGAAATTGTCGGTGAAGCAGCTAAGGTTGCCAGCTTGTCTTTCCGTTTATTTGGTAATATTTTTGCCGGCGAAGTTTTACTGGCCTCAATGTCGGCTATCCTGGCCTTTGCCATTCCAATTCCATTTATGTTTTTAGAAATTATTGTCGGTCTGATCCAAGCCCTTATTTTTGCCATGTTGATTTTGATATACCTTACCATTAATAGCGCCGCCGAGGAGCACTAAAAAGAACTAATGGCCAAATGGTTAAATGGCTGGATGGTTAGGGTACGGAATCCACGTTTAGAAATTAAACCAACCATTTAGCCATTAAACCATGTAACCATTTTAAAACAGGTATTAGATAATTACCAAATTATTAAACATAACTAAAGTTAATAAATTTAAAAATAATAATTAATCTACACGAGTATGGAAAATGTAATGTTAGCCAAAGCCTTGGCTATTGGCATTGGTTCAATCGCACCAGCACTTGGTATTGGTTGGATTGGCGCCAAAGCTATGGAATCAATTGGACGTAACCCAGAAGCAGCTGGTAAAATCATGGTGCCAATGTTATTGGCTTGTGCTTTTGCTGAAGCCGTGGCAATTTACGCCTTGGTTATCGCTTTTAGTATCAAATAATAATTTGACTCGTTGCTCGTTATCTTTAGCGGGCAGTCGTTAAACTATTATAATATGGATACAATTATTTCAACCTTTCATTTGGACCTCAAATTATTTATTGCTCAAGTAGTTAATTTTGCTGTTGTCTTTGGTGTACTCTATTGGTTTGCTTTCAAGCCAATAATAAAAACCATGGGCGAGAGAACCAAAAAAATTGAGCAAGGCTTGGCTGACGCCAAAGAAGCTACAACGCGTTTGGAAAACAGTCAGATTGAAGAAGCGGACATTATTAAGCAAGCGCGTACCGAGGCAATTGCGATTATCGACAAAGCTAGTCAGCAAGCAGAAATAAAAAAAGACGAAATTATTGCCAAAGCCCGAGAAGAAGTTAGTATTATCATTAATCAAGAAAAACAAAAGATGCAACAAGACAAGGCAGAGGTGCTAGCAGACATTAGAAAAGAAGTTGCTGACTTGGTCATTAAGTCAGTAGCTAAAATTTTACCAAATAAATTAAGCAGTGATGACGAAAAAGAAATTGTAAAATCACTTGTTAAATAATTATGAAATACGACGCCAAACGTTATGCCCAAGCCTTGGCTGAACTTTGCCAAGACAAAAGAGA
>CAILTG010000074.1 GCA_903837125.1 Candidatus Magasanikiibacteriota bacterium
ATGAAGGAGCTAAAAAAATATATCAGCAAGGTATTGATAATAGCCCCATGCAATCGGCAGGTTTTGAAAGTGCAAATTATCAAGAATTAACAGAGTCTAATACATTTTACTTATGGCAATTAATTGCAAATTGTAACTACCATCAAAAAAGGTACAAAGAGGCAATCTCTATTTATCAAAAAATTGAAAACAGTAAAATTGTCAGCATTGTCCTTTATAAAGACATGGCAGACGCTTATTACCAGTTGAAGGATTACAAAAATACCGAAGTATATTTAAAAAAAGCCTTAGAATATATACCCGATGACGTTGATATAAATGTAAGATTAGCTAGTTTTTATGCTGAACGAGGCAATAAAAAATTAGCCAAGCAGTATGCGGAAATTGCCTTAAAATTGGCTCCTGACAATGTGGAAGCGAAAAACATTTTAAGCACTATTTCTAAATAATTTAATATTAGGCATTAATATTGAATTATTGTAAAGATTGCATTTCTGTCTAGAAAAGCCTAATATTAATTAGGTAAATTTGATAATTTGCTATTTTTAAGTAAAAATCAGCCGTTGACTTAAGATTAATATGCCTGAAATAATCAAAATAATTCAACCAAAAGAAAAATTTCATTGGCGCGATATTACTGAATTGTGGAAATTTCGAGAATTATTATATTTTTTTGCTTGGCGTGACATTAAAGTTCGCTACAAGCAGACAATAGTTGGTATTGGTTGGGTAATTTTTCAACCATTTATTTCCATGGTTGTCTTTACTGTCTTTTTTGGCAATTTTGCTAAGATGCCGACAGATGGCGCGCCCTATCCGATTTTTGTTTTTATCGGTCTGCTTTTTTGGCAATTTTTTTCCACCGCTGTAAGCGATATTTCTATTTGTTTGATCAATAATCATCATATAATTTCCAAAGTATATTTTCCGAGAATTATCCTGCCAATTTCTATTATTTTCACTCGTTTGATTGATTTATTTGTGGCAACAGGCATTTTAATTATTTTGATGATTTATTATCGATTTATGCCAGGACTGACTGGTTTTTTGATTTTCCCAGTTTTAATCTTGATTAGCTCAATGGCTGCTCTTGGTTTAGGATTATTTTTTGCAAGCTTGAATGTAAAATATCATGATATTAGATTTGTCCTGCCGTTTTTTATTCAATTAATGATGTTCGTCACGCCAGTTGTTTATTCGTCTAGTATTCTAGGTCAATATAGCTGGATCATGGCTTTTAATCCTATCGGCGGTGTTATCAAGACGGCTCGCAGTGAATTTTTGCACAGCTTTGCTACTAACTGGACACAATTAGGACTATCAGTGTTGGCTTGTGTTGCTATGTTTGTGGTTGGTTGGATGTATTTTCGAGTAACTGAAAAAGCTAGCGTAGACACTTTATAGTATGAGTATAATTAGTATTCAAAATTTAAGTAAAAGATATTTGATTCGGCATGATATTGGAGGTTATGCTGGTCTTAGAGAAAGATTGGCTCATCCAATTAAATCTTTTCAATATCGAATGAAAAATAAGCCAGAAGAATTCTGGGCTTTGAATGATATATCATTTGATATTGAAAAAGGTGATGTGGTTGGAATAATTGGCAAAAATGGCTCAGGCAAATCAACTCTTTTAAAAGTTTTATCCCAAATTACGCCACCTACCAGAGGCAAGGCGATTTTGCGAGGTAAGTCAGCCAGTTTATTGGAAGTAGGTACTGGTTTCCATCCTGAATTATCAGGCCGAGAAAATATTTATTTATCTGGAGTTATATTGGGTATGACCAGGAAAGAGGTTAGTGAAAAATTTGACGAAATCGTAGCTTTTTCTGGAATTGAACAATTTCTAGACACACCGGTTAAATATTATTCGTCAGGTATGGGCGTAAGATTAGGCTTTGCAGTTGCTGCGCATCTAGATACTGATATTTTAATTATTGATGAAGTCTTAGCGGTGGGGGATGCAGAATTTCAAAAAAAATGTCTAGGAAAAATGGACGATATTTCAAAGAAACAAGGCCGAACAATTTTGTTTGTTAGCCATGACATAGATGCGGTAAAAAATATTTGTAATAAAGGAATTTGCATGAAGTCTGGCACAATAGCAAGAAGCGGTGATATCGACAATGTTGTTGATTATTATTTAAACAATAAAGATAATTAATTATATATGAAAACTATAATACTTTGCGGAGGCCAGGGCACGAGAATGAAAGAAGAAACGGAATTTAAACCTAAACCGTTAGTTTTGGTTGGCGGTAAGCCAATTTTGTGGCATATTATGAAAATATATTCTCATTATGGCTACAATGAATTTATTTTGGCACTTGGTTATAAAAGCAATATGATCAAGGAATATTTTCTGCACTGGCGTACTTTTTTAAACGACTTTACTTTAGACTCGAAAACCAACGAGATTACTTTTCATAATAATGATTGTGATGATTTTAAAATTACTTTCGCAGAAACTGGCCTAGAGTCTTTGACTGGTGAAAGAGTGCGGCAATTAAAGAAATATGTTGGTGATGAAGATTTTATGGTAACTTATGGTGACGGTGTCGCAGATATTGATATAAATAAATTAGTAGAATTTCACAAACAGCAAAACACTATCGGTACAATAACGGGTGTTTGCAGAGAAGGTCGATTTGGGGTTATTGAAAAAGACGCAGAGTCAGGTAAGGCTAAAGAATATTTCCAATTGGGTGTTCGTGATATTGAAAAAAATGATACCGCTGTTACAGAGTTCATAAATGGAGGCTATATGGTTTTTAAAAATGAAGTCCTTGATCTAATAGAAAAAGATTCGATGATAGAAAAAGTTTTTGTACCGCTAATAGAAAAAAAACAATTATCTGTTTTTGCACATGAAGGGAGTTGGAAATGTATGGACACATACAAGGAAGTAGAAGAGTTGAATGGTGAATGGGAAAAAAATCCATTTTGGAAAGTTTGGCAATAATATATGCAGAATTTCTATCAAGGTAAAAAAATTTTAATTACAGGTCACACCGGATTTAAAGGATCTTGGTTGGCTAAGATTTTGTTGAATTGGGGAGCTGATGTCGTTGGAATTTCATTACCACCAAGCACTACCCCTAATCTTTTTGAAGCTTTAAATTTACCGAAAGAAATTACTAAAAATTATTATTTTGATATCCGTAGTATAGATAAAGTTAAGCAGGTAGTTGAACTTGAAAAACCGGAAATAGTTTTTCACTTGGCAGCGCAGGCAATAGTTCGTGACGGTTATGATGATCCATTTGGTACTCATACCACTAATATTCTAGGCACTATTAATATTATGCAGGCTATTACGGAGATTAATAGTGTCAAGGCGGTGGTGATAATTACTACCGATAAAGTTTATGAAAATAAAGAATGGCTCTATCCATATCGTGAAGTTGACGCTCTCGGTGGCTATGACCCATATAGCGCCAGTAAAGCAGCTGCAGACATCGTTACTAATTCATATATCAAATCATTTTTTAACCCCAATACGTTTGGTGAGCGACACAATACTTTGGTAGCTATAGCTCGCGCTGGTAATGTCATCGGAGGCGGGGATTGGGCCAAGGACAGGTTGGTTCCTGATATGGTCAAGGCTATTTTTGAAAAAAGAGAAGATGTGGTAATTAGAAATCCTCGTGCCATCCGACCATGGCAACACGTCTTGGAACCACTGAGAGGCTACTTAATGCTTGGCCAAAAGCTCTATCAAGGTGAGAAAGAAATATCAGGCGCCTGGAATTTTGGACCCAACGAAGACGGTTTTGTTCACGTTGAACATTTAGTAAAAACAGGCATCGAGATACTTGGCCAAGGTAGATATCAAATTGCTGAAGAAGTGTCACTTAAACACGAAGCTAATTTGTTAAAATTAGACATCAATAAAGCTGGCAATCTTTTAAATTGGCGACCAAAATGGAAATTAGAAGAAGGCCTGACTGCAACGTTCGAATGGTATCGACTGTTTTATGCCAATGATAATTTGATAAATAATTTTACCAATAAACAGATTAGAGAATATTTTGAGTAAAATAATTGATTCTTTATAAAATTTTTTTAAAAATAAAGTTAAAATTATGATCAGAGTAACAGACTATATAGCAAAATATATTTATGAGTTAGGTGTAAAGGAGGTTTTTATGGTTTCTGGCGGCGGCATGATGTTTCTGTCTGATGGCTTAGCGTTAAATCATGATATTAAGGTCGTTTGTAATCACCACGAGCAAGCTTCTGCTATGGCAGCAGTTTCTTATGCAAAATACAATAATAATTTAGGAGTTGCTTATGTGTCGACTGGTTGTGGAGGGACAAACGCTATAACCGGTGTATTGAATGGCTGGCAGGATAATATTCCTTGTTTGTTTATTTCTGGGCAAGTAAAGCGAGAAGCCACTACTCGGAATTCTGGTTTGAAATTGAGACAATTTGGTGTTCAAGAATTAGACATCGTTGAAGTTGTTGATTCAATCACCAAATATGCCGTTATGGTTAATGAACCAACCAAAATAGCCTATCATCTTGATAAGGCGGTTTTTTTAGCTAAAAGTGGTCGACCTGGCCCAGTATGGCTAGACATCCCCATGGATGTCCAAGGGGCTGTAATTGATGAAACTTTGTTAGAAAGATTTATACCAGAAAAACCAACCGATTATAAAATAGAACCAACCGAAGATGAGTTGCTAACCGTGGAAGAACTTTTGAATAATTCAAAAAGACCAATCGTTATTTTGGGACAAGGAGTAAGACTGGCAAATGCTAATAAGGTATTTTTAAGTTTTATCGAGAAGCATCAAATTCCAACCGTTTCCCCTTATTTGGGTGTTGGCATTTTACCAACTAATCATCCTTTATATTTAGGTTGTATTGGCGGGAAAGGTAGTCGACCAGGAAATTTTGCATTGCAAAACTCGGATTTAATCTTGGCCATGGGAAGCAGATTGGATGTTAGCGCTCTTGGTTTTGAATATAAAAGTTTTGCTCGGGAGGCTAAGGTTGTTGTAATTGACATAGACCCGATAGAACACCAGAAAAAAACAATTAGAATAGATTTATTTATAAACGCTGATATTAAAAATTTTTTAAATAAATTTAATCCAAACTATATTGGTAGTAATGAATGGAAAGAACAATGTGCAAAATGGAAAGAGAGTTGGTCAAGTGTTTTATTTAAAAATGAACAAGAATACACTGAAGATGAAGGAGCAGTAGATTTATTTTATTTGATAGATAATATTTCAAAAAAAATGAATAAAGATGCTGTTGTCATATCTGACGCCGGATCTGCTTTTTACGCAACAACAAAGGCGATAAATCTGAAAGATGGACAACGATATATTACATCGGGAGGGCAAGCTGAAATGGGTTATACGACACCTGCATGTATCGGCGTAAGCTTTGCTCGTGATAAAGGCGAGGTTATCGGTATAACTGGCGATGGTTCTTTCCAATTTAATATTCAAGAGCTACAAACCATAAAACATCATAATTTGCCA
>CAILTG010000075.1 GCA_903837125.1 Candidatus Magasanikiibacteriota bacterium
CTTCTCCCTCATCTCCTTCTTTTTTTTCAGAAGGTTCTGTGGGCTTGGTAGCGTCTGTTTCGGTTAGTGGTTTTTTAGCTTGGTCTTTTGGCTGGTCAGTTTTAGCTGTATCAGGTTTTGGTGGTTGTTCATCTTCATCAAAAACCTTATTGTGATCATCAGCTAATTCTTTTTCAAAATCGCTATATTCTTGTTCTTCGTCATCTGCCTCTTTGCCTGGTTTAAAATTGTCAGTCATGTATTTTTCCTCATCAAACCCTGAAGTATCATCTAGCATTTCTTGAGCTGCGTCTTTGGAAATTGATTTTTCTAAACTTGGTAGAGCGGTTTTAACTACTGCTTCGTCCATTTCTAAGGCTATCCTACGTAATTCTGCATCACCAACCAGTCCGGTTAAAAATGATTGCAAAAATCCGGTGCTGGGGCCCCTCATTTTTTCATCAACTAAACGATCCAAATTTCTTTCAATATTTTCCCAGTTGGTCATATTATTGCATCAATTTTGCAGTGGCTCTAATCATTTTAAGGCAATCTTTGTAATAATTTTTTGTAGCTTCTTTTAATTTGTATTCAGTAATTTCACCTTGTTTTTCTTTTATTTCTTGGAGTAGTAGAGCAGTGATTTGTGCGCGCGTTTTCATTAAAAGATCCAGATATTTGTCTGTACTAATCTGATCTTTGTTTTCACAGGCTTCAATTAATACTCTTTTATAGTAGTTAAATTCTTCTTTTGCTTGTTTTTTTTTAATACTTAAAGGAACAGCTTTTTGCTGTTTAGTTTGTGTTTGTCCTTTTTTTAAAGCCACGGCCCACTGCTGTTCAAAGTCGGACATAAATTATTTAAGCTTATATCCTTCCACTTGTTTAATAAGTTGATAATTATTTTTAGTTTGTTTGTTTTTTAAAATTTCAATCACCAAATTTTCTAAGATATCTTCTACTAAATGTTCCACATTTCTAGCGCCCATTTCTTCATTGTATGATTCTTTGGCTAAAGAACTTAAAACCTCTGCAGATGGTTTGATACTAATTTTTTTAGTTTTTTGTAGCTCCAAATTTAATTCAGCAATTTTGTTGGCCACAATTTTTTCCACATCTTCTCTAGATAGGGGATTGAAAACACAAATATTATTTAATCGTCCCAAGAGCGCAGTTCCAAACTCTTCTTTTAGTTTACTAATTATTTTATCGTTTACCTGTTTATTGTCATAGTGCTCAAGTGCTAGAGTGCTGGAGTGTTTAGGCGTGTGATCAAAGCCAATTCCTGCTGATTTAAAATATTCACTGCCTAAATTACTGGTTAAAATAATAATAGCGTGATTAAAATAAGTTTTTTTGCCGGAGCTGTCGGTTATGGTGCCTTCATCTAAAATTTGCAATAAGAGTTTATTGACGTCCTTATGTGCTTTATCAAATTCATCAAATAAAATGACTGAGTAGGGTCGCTCACGGATTTCATCTAAAAAGCGGTTGCGATCGCGGTAGCCAATATAGCCTGCAGGGGAGCCTAAGAGTTTGGAAACACCATGTTGTTCTGTAAATTCACCCATGTCCAGTTTGATTAAGGCTTTGTCACTATGAAATAATTCTTTGGCTAACACTTTGCTTAATTCGGTTTTGCCGGTGCCCGAGGGACCGACAAACAAAAATGAGGCCAAGGGTTTGTGTGAAGGTTTTAAACCAAGTTGGGCTTGTTTTAAATTTTTAGTTATTGTCTCAATTATTTCGTCTTGGCCAATAATACTTTGTTTTAATTTTTCTGGTAAAGCATTAAGCTCTTCCCAGCCATCGGCCAAAATTACTTCAGCTTTAATGTTGAGTTTATTTTCTAAAATATGAGCAATGTCTTTTGCTTCAACTTTTTGAGGGGGAATAGTTATATTTTTTTTAAGTTGTTTTTCTTGTGCTAATAGTTTTTTTTGTAATTTTTTAATTTGCCCTTTTAATTTAAGTGCCACCTCAAATTTTTCTTGGGTGATAGCTGTTTCTTTTTGATTTTGTAGTTCTTCAATTTTGGTAGTTAATTTTAACACTTTACTTTCCTGGGGGTTTTTCGGTTGTTTTACTTTTACCGAAGCACAGGCTTCATCAATTAAATCAATGGCCTTGTCTGGCAGAAAATTATCATGAATGTATTTATCGCTTAAATTTACAGCTGCCAACAATGCCGAGTCGGTAATTGAAGTGTGATGAAAATCTTCGTAATATTTTTTTAGGCCTTTCAAAATTTTTAAAGTTTCATCTTTAGATGGTTCTTCAATTTGAATTGATTGAAAACGGCGTTCTAAAGCCGGATCAGCAGCAATGTGTTTTTTGTACTCATCAATAGTAGTGGCCCCAATACAGTGGAGTAGGCCTCGGGCTAAGGCGGGTTTTAAAATATTGGCCGCGTCCATAGCGCCTTGACTTGAACCAGCGCCAATAATATTATGCAATTCGTCAATAAACAAAATTATGTCTGGGGAGCGGGTAATTTCATCAATAATTTGTTTGAGCCGAGCTTCAAATTCGCCGCGGTAAATGGTGCCCGCCAAAAGCAAGGTCATATCTAGTGATAGTATTTTTTTTCTTTTTAATACGTCAGGCACTTGGCCCTCGCTAATTTTTTTGGCTAGACCCTCGATAATGGCAGTCTTGCCCACACCTGGTTCACCCACTAAGACTGGATTATTTTTGTGTCGGCGACAGAGAATATTAATTAGCCGTTCTATTTCCTTTTCTCGGCCAATAATTGGATCAATATTTTTTTGTAATTTTTTATCAGTTAGGTCGGTGGTAAAAACCTGTATGGCATTTAGCCCCTGTTTTTTGTTTTTGGGATTGCCTGTTGAGTTTGGGGAATTAGGAATAGAAGCATTTGGTGAATCTCCGCTTATTAAATCTTGCATTTGATCCATTACTTCGGAAACCTCATTGAGATTGGGGAATTTACTGGTGCTTTGTAAAGCACTTTCTAGTTGATTAATTAAGTCTTCTTTATTTATTTTATAATGATTAAGCAAAGCTTCGGTTTCAAGATCATTGTTTTGGATAATTCCTAAAAGTAAATGTTCAGTACCCACATAGTTATGCTCGTGCTGATAAGCTAGAAGCATAGCTTTTTCCAAAGCTTTTTTACTTGTACTATCTAAACTAGGTATCACAGCCGTGGCGGTTTTGTTTTCAGTTTTTATTGGAGTTTTTGGTTTGTTGTCTAAAAAACGATAGATTACATTTTGGTCTATCGCTGTTTTTTGTAAAATTTCTTTGCCAACTGATCCTTCTTCTTCCAAAATGGCCAACAAAAGATGAACTGAAGTAACTTCGGTTTGTTCCATGGAAGTAGCAAGAGTCATGGCTTTGGCTACTACGTTTTTTAGGTGAGTTGAAAAGCGGTCTAAGAGAGGGTGTGGATTCATATTTTCTTGCTTTTATAACTAGGATATTATATACTTTTTTCATAATTTTAGCAAAATATCTTATGTATATAAAACCAACAATTTTTAGGGAGTATGATATAAGGGGTATCGCGGGTAGTAAATTTAATGAAAAGATAGTGGCTGAATATGAAAAATGGTACGGTAAATTTCCTGGAGTTACGCTAGATGAAGAAGCCACTGAGGCCATTGGTAAGGCCTATGGCACCATTATAGTACGCGGAGGCGGCAAAAAAGTGGTGGTAGGTTATGAAGAAAGGCCTTTTGGTAAAGAGCTCAAAAAAGCGCTAATTAAAGGTATTTTAGCCACAGGAATTGATGTAATAGATATTGGTCCGGCCTTAACTCCAATGACCTATTTTGCCAATGCTTTTTGGCAAGTTGACGGTTCAGTAAGCATTACTGGTAGTCATAATATTTATTTTTATAATGGTTTTAAACTGATGAAACGGGATAATTGGCCGATTTATGGTAAGGAATTACAAAAAATGCACCAAATGATTGATAAAGAAGATTTTGTTATTGCCACAGAGTCTGGCAAAGTTGAGGAGAGAACGGATTTGAAACAAACTTATTTTGATTATATTGCAGAAAAGGTACAAATAAAAAAGAAGTATCAAGTAACTGTTGATACCGGTAATGGCTGTGCTGGATTGTTTGCTGAAGATTATTTGCATAGTTTAGGTTGTGATGTAAAAGGTTTGTTTTTGGAAATGGATACCACTTATCCTAACCATGTACCAGATCCTGAACCGCCACAGAATTTAAAAGATTTGCAGGCAGCAGTTTTAAAAAATGAATCAGATTTAGGTATTGCCTTTGATGCTGATGGCGATCGAGCAGGTTTTGTAGATGAAAAAGGAGTTATAATTCAGTCTGATGATCTGCTGATTATTTTAGCAGAAGATTTATTGTCTCGGTATCCAGGCAAGAAGATTATTTATGATGTAAAATGTACTCAACTGCTTGATATTTTAATAAAAAAACATGGGGGAGTACCGATGATGCACTGTACTGGGCACGCGCCAATTAAAGAAACTATGCGTCAAGATAAAGAAGTAATGTTGGCGGGGGAAGTTTCTGGTCATACTTATTTTGTGGAAAATTATTTTTCTTTTGATGATGGTTTGTACACAGCCGCTAGAGTGTTGGAATTAATGAGTCGTTTAAATAAAAAAGCTTCAGAATTGGTTGCAGATTTACCAAAGTTAGTTAAAACGCCGGAGATTAAATTGTCGGTTAGTGATGAACTTAAGTTTAAAGTGGTGGAACAAGCTACCAAAGCCTTTGTAAAAAAGTATGATGTTTCTACAATTGACGGCGCTCGCATTCAGTTTACTAAAGATTCCTGGGCCATTGTACGGGCTTCCAACACTTCCCCCTATTTAACCTTGAAGTTTGAAGGGCCAACTAATGAAGAAGTCATAAGAATTAAAAATTTGGTGGCTGATGAATTGGATAAATGTCCAGAAATTGAAGAGAAAATAAATAGAAAAGCGGTAGCTACACTTACTGGCAAATTGGGGTGGTTATAGCCATCCGTCCCTAAGGGAATGGTAATCGTTTGATTTGTTTTTTACAGGCAATAAATTGTCCGTCTATCAATCGAATGTCCTTAACAGATCAAAAAGGTAAAAAAATAAACTATGCCCGGAAGCGAAGCGCCGAGAAAATTAGAACATCAAGATGTATTTGAGCAAAGACAGGAAATGTTTGAGGCGGTTTTGAAATTGAAATATGCAGGATTGGATGAACAAGTCGCCGTAGTTCGTCATGTGATGGCTTATAATTTTGATGATGGGTTAGAATTGGCCAGACAATTTCGTTTTGGTCCGGGAATTTTTTATGATCTTTGTTCAATGGCCGGTTATCAGCATGTGGAGTTGCTTAAAGGCGTGCACGAGTTTGCAGTAGATGTGATGGTTAAGGCGACTAATGATCCGGCCGTGTGGAGTGGAAAAGGACAACTCAATGATGTTTTTGAACGCGTTGGCCAACAGGTAATAAATTTTAGTGGGAATGTTGCGGAGCTTGAAAAGGACGTCAGTAAGGGACAAGAATCATTGGTTAAAATTGAAGAAGCATATTTGGCGCGTTTGAAAAAATCTATTCCCCCGAAAATTTTTTCGGCCATAGATGCTTATTATTCGCAGTTTTACAAAAATTATCATTTTGAGCCACAGGAAAAATCCAAGAGCGACAACAGTACCACGCCGATCTTACCGGTTATGCAGTCTGCTGAGCGGTTGTTAACTTGTGTTCAACAAGATAGAAGCGAGCCATATTATGTAGGGCCGGTTATTGATTTGTTGGTTGAAGAAATAATTGGGCAGGATTCAACTTTTTCACACGTTCAATTTGAAGCCTATCTTAGGCGAGGTGCCTCACGCTTTGGGTATAAAAAAGATGAAGGAGAAAAATTAAAAAGAGCTTTAACTAAGAAAGATGGTGAAGTAGATTTAAAAAGGGATTTTTTGGAACATTTTTTAAGTCGGCATAATACTAGCTCAAAAAAAGCCTGTGAAATACTTTTTTCTAGGAATATTTTATCCAAAGAAGAATTGGCCGTAGTGCTGGAGGCGTTTCCTCGTTTGGCAGAAGCTTTTGGAACAAGTGATAGTTTGGAAAAAAAGCGCTTGGATCGCGCTCGTTATCGTTTTTATAAAGACACCTGGCATTCGGAAATTGCCGGGGTGCGCTCCGAACTCTTGGAACAAATAAAGGCTTCTTTAACACTCCGCAATTTGAATCCGGATGATTTTGAAATTGCCATAAATCCTGAGACTGATAAATATGAAGTAAAAAGAATTAAAGGAGAGTCAGAGCCAGGCAAGGAAGCGGTAACAGATTTAAAAGAATTTTTTAAGTTGGATAAGTGGGGTAAGAGCGAGATTGATTTTGGGCCAAGGGATTTTGATAGAGAAGGTCAAATAATGGCAATTGATGATGAAGGAGATGTGGTTATCACCAGCAAAGAAAATGAGTTTATTGTTTGTCCAATGTTTGGTGGGGGGCAAGAGCGTAGATTTAAGACTACTACTGGACTTAGAGTATGGGGTCTTGAGTCCTGTGGATCGCAAAAATTTTGTTCGGTAACTTCTTCACGTGCAAATGGTGCCCAGTTCATTGTTTTTGATAGTCAAGGCAACCTTTCTTCGGGTTATTTTTTGGACCGTATTGAATCAGAAATTTTAAAGTCCAAAGATAAAGTTTATATTATGGCCAAGGAAGGAGATAATGAGAAATGGCAGTTTTATGGCTATGATGGCGTCATTCTTAAACCAGTTCCTGAATATGGTCAGTATGGAATAGACGACATCATGCTCGGCAGTGTGGGAGATTTGCAATGTACTGAAGACGGTCGGATATTTTTTAGAAAAAAAGATGACCAAAAGATCACTGGCTATGGTTGGTATTGTGCCCATGATGGCCAAGTTGAAGATTTGGCAACAAATGATGATTACCGATTAGAAGTAAGGGGTAATGAGGTGGTTGTCTATCAGGCGAGCAGTGATGAAACTTTTATGAAGGTTTATCAAGTAAAGTTGAATGATGTTGGGCGGCATATTTATGGAGGACCCCTTGTTTATAGAAATTTAAATCCAAAATTTAAGACTGAATTATTGTTGGATGGAGAAGATGATGTTCAATGCCTGCAGATTGATACAGATAATAAAACAGAAAATTTTGTGGGAAGTGATGTGGGAAAATACGCGGTTGGCTCGATAGAACCTTATAAAGACAAAGACGGTGAGCACTGTTTTATTGGTTTTGATGTAGACATCGATTGTTGGATGTTGAATACGCCGGGTGGTGTCCAGCCTTTACTGAAAGAACCTGGTATTGTTATTCCTAGAATATTTGGACCAAAATCTGTGGTGGTTTCTGTAGGCGGCAATGAAAATATATTTTTTGTTTATGCCTTTGATAGGTCAGGTAGACCTAGCAAAAAAACTGAGGCTTTTACTGTAATTTTTAATGAAAAGGGAGAAGAGTTAGGACGGATTCCTGATCTCTATGTGGACCAAGTAGAGGTTAAGGGGGGAGGAATCACGGTCAGCGGCTACATGGGAAATAAAAGAACCACCTACTATCGCAAGTTAGCAGATTCAAAACTGGATGTTGAGCCTAAGGAACACCATACCACAGCCACTGAACAGCGGGAGTTGGATTTATTAACTATTTTGGGAAAGCCAGCCTCGGATTTACCCAGTTTTCAGGATATTAAAGAATATTTTAAAACTTATTATCCCAAAATGTTTGCTCCCAGCGAAGAGGAGGATGAAGATTTTTATTTAGAAAAGATTTCTCAGGTGCTTTCTCAATCATTGGTGGTGGCTAATAATGCCACTCGAGCTCTGCACGCTTCACAGTCGCCACGTGAGCTTTTTCCACTACTCCCCGCAGTGCGCGATGATTTAAGTTCAGGTCATGTGGAAAGGGTGGCAGAAATTTTATTTCCGGGGTTAAAAGATTTGCAAGTTGGCTGGTGGGAGGGTTTAAAAAAACGATTGGCCGGAAGCCAAACTGAATCAGAAAATCGTGAAGCCACCGCTACTTCATTTCTTAGCCCCCGAGAAAATATGCAAATAGTTGATGGTGATCCTTTGCAAGAAAATGCTGAAGAAATAATGAGTTGCCGTGAGCCGATTGATGGCCTGGTAGTTTCCCAAGTTCTCTCTGCTTATCAAAAAGACAGAGCTGAATGGAGAACCGTGCAATTTTCAGTAGCTCCGGAATTGGCCGAGTCGATTCATGAATACACTTTTACGGTGCCAGTGCCACCGGGCGCGAAAGAAATAAATTTACCCTGTTTGGCAGGAGCGGAAATTATTGTTGAACGTATAAAAACTATTGATAAAGCTGGCGTAGAAAAAACTGCTAAAGTCACAGCTAATGCTTTGGGACAGGTAAAGGTGGAGGTGAAATCTGGTGACACACAAATTGTATTTTCCGCGCGTCGTTCTGAATTATCAACTAAATTGGACGACGTTACTCCGGATGAGTATGAAAAATTTAAAAAAATTTTTGGCAAAATGAATAGTCCGGAACTCCAAGAAAAAATTGCTAAGCTGCCGGCTGAGTTCTTGGTATTTTTAAAATCCTTGGAAACTTTGCCTCCAAGAGAAAAGGTGGCGGCCATTCAAAATTTTGTTAAGAGAATCGGTTTTTATGATTTTGCCAATAAAGAGGTGCAAGGTTTACGCTGGGGAAAAAATATTGAAGATAAATTGGTTCTAATGAAAGCGCGTTGGGAAGAATTATCCGCCAGAGGCGGATCCGCCTTGGGCGGAAAAGCCAAATCAACAGCCGCCGCTGGTATGGCTGGTAAACAATATGCTGGGGTTTGCGCGGATTTTGCGGAAATCACAGCAGCTTTACTCAGAGAGGCCGGATTTTTGTCCGGAATTTTAAGTGGTGCTAAACTGCACCAAGGAAAAACCACTACCAAAGATTGTCATTCAGTGGCTTTTGTTTTGTGGCCAGATGAAAAAACCGGCAAAGCTAAAATTATCCCCATAGATGCCACGCCTGGCGCCGTGGCCGAAGGAAAAGAAGCAAAACTCTTAGATTCAATGGCTCTACCCTCAATTGAAGAAGCAGAAGTGGACAGACGAGCAGAAGAAGAAGTGGCATTGCAAACTGCCAAAATGGGATTGGAAGTGGCTTTAATGTCAATCAAGAATCGGGATTTGGCAGCCATTGGTAGAATGGCCAATGGTGAATTAGAAAATTTTGTAAATATAATTTTGCACTACGGAGTAAATGAATCTCATCTGCGCGATTTAACTCAAGTTTTTAACGCTGTTAGGTATTCGGGAATTGATTTTGGTAGTCCTGCTGGCAAAGCGCAACTGTTAAAGGAAATGGATTTAGTGTTAATTGATAAAGACACAACTTCAAAAAAACCGGCTGGTTCGGAATTTATGAGTTTAATAGAAGAATTTGCCCGAAGATATGCCAAAGATTTTGGTGGAGATAAAGAAAAAGCTTTGCAACTTTTAAGAGAAGTGGTGGAATTAGGTTCGGCGCGGTTAGAGGAAATGGAAGCCAAAGCGGCTCTGGCAGTGATCCAGTATTTGCAGGCCAAGGATATGTTGGGTAAGAAGTGATCAGATAATTGAATGGCTAAAAGATTAAAAAATCCCGAGTTCAGTTCGGGATTTTTATTATCTTATATTCATGTTCTTTGAGTTTTATAGTTTCTAGTTTTTCGCGGTAGTTTTTTAATCTTTGAAATGCTAATTCTTGTTTTTTAGAGTAGTGGGGAAAAACTTTAACTGGCAAAATTCCTAAGCCGTGATGTATTTTTTGATGAATGTAACTAAAACCATATTTTGCCAGCACATTAGCGCCAGCTGATGAACCAACTACCACTTTACCTATAATTAAATCGGCAAATTTTATTCTTTTTAGTTTTTTTAATAATTTAGATGTCCGTCCACCTCTTAAATAAATTATATTTGCTTGTTTTAGTTGTTTGGAAAAAATGATAGGATTATCGCTGGCGGAAATAAAATTAATTTTTTTCTTGGTATTTTGGCTGAATTGTTCTTGTTGCCGAATAAAAATTTTTGGCCAAAGATATTTTTTAGCAGCAAAATTTACAATTAAAACAATGGGATGGGCTACACCTTTAGTTATTTCATTAAAGAATTTTTGACTATTTGAGTAATCTGAATTTTTTACACCACCATGCAATATAAATTTGGTCATAGTGATAATTGTGGTATTTTAACAAAATTTTTGGCAAATTTATCAGCTAAATGGAGTTCTTTTTTTGAGCAGGTAGATAAAATTCCGATCACTTTCATGCCTGCACGCTTGCCGGCTTTTACACCAAGCATTGAATCTTCAAATACAACACAATTAGCTGGTTTGGTATTTAATTTTTTTGCGGTTTTTAAAAATATTTCTGGGTGAGGTTTGCCATGTTTTAGATTTTTGGCATCTACTATTTTTGAGAAATATTTTTTTGTTTTGGTTTTTTCCAGAACAAATTTAACATTTTCCGCTGGAGCAGAGGTAGCTAAGGCGATTTGGTGTTTCTGTTTTTTTAATTTTTTAAGAAAAGTTATTAGCCCTGGCAAAGGTTTTATATCGGGAGAATAAATTTGGCGATAAAATTTTTCTTTTTCGCTAGCGTATTTATTTATTTTTTCCCGACTGATATTTTTGCCAAAAAGTTTAGTTAGGATTTCTTTATTAGTTTTACCATTTATTTGGGTATCAAAAAATTTTTTTGAATAAATAAAGCCGTAATGTTTCATGAATTTAATCCAAGCTTTTTTGTGAAAGGGAATATTATTACAAACAACACCATCCATGTCAAAGATAAAAGCAGTGATCATAATTTAATTTTTGCAGATTTATTTTTTATCATCTATATGCAAATTATGCAACAAGCGGTGGGCGATTGGGGCAATTATAATGCCAACTGATACTAAAAATATTATGCCAGAAAAAAGGGCATAAAGTGAGGCAAAGATTTTGCCGCCATCAGTAACAATTTTATCCACTGGTCCCATGCCACCTAAAATCATTGAGGCGTTTAATAAGGAATCTATCCAGCTTAAGCCTTCAGTTAGGTGGTAACCAATAACGCCGATTCCTAAGGAAATGGCGATTACTGCCA
This sequence comes from Candidatus Magasanikiibacteriota bacterium, assembly GCA_903837125.1. Lineage (GTDB taxonomy): Bacteria > Patescibacteriota > Patescibacteriia > Magasanikbacterales > UBA922 > CAILTG01. Next base: position 11,053 of record CAILTG010000075.1, read on the forward strand.
AGGCGGCCAAAAGGTGAAAAAATACTCGATTGAAGAATTTTTTTAGTGAAATTAATGGTTCTGATTTGTGTTCGTACATAATTTTTACATCATTTCTTTTAATTTCTTAATTCTGTCAGCAATCGGTGGGTGAGTAGAAAACAGTCCGGTAATTCCACCTGATTTTAGAGGATTGGAAATAAATAAGTGAGCAGTGGCGGCCGAAGCAGTGGGAAGAGGTGTGTTTGATTGCTCGATTTTTTCTAAAGCTCGTGCTAATCCTTCTGGATAACGAGTTAACAACGCGCCAGAAGCATCGGCTAAATATTCTCGTTTGCGGGAAATGGCTAGTTTAATTAAGTTGGCAATTATTGGCGAGAGAATTAGCAAAACAACGCCGACAATCATAATAATCGCGCCCAGTTGCCCACCTCCTTCGCGGTCATTATTTCTTCTGCCGCCTAAACCGAATAACCTGGCTCTAAAAAACATGTTAGAAATTAAAGCGATTGAGCCCACCAAAACCACCACAATAGTCATTAAGCGAATGTCATAATTTTTTACATGGGATAATTCATGAGCAATTACGCCCTCTAATTCTTCATTTTCTAAAGCGCTAATTATACCGGTGGTTAAAGAAATGGAAGCATGTTCAGGATCACGTCCAGTGGCAAAAGCATTAAGAGCAGGGGAGTTAATAATATAAACTTTTGGTGTGGGTACACCAGCGGTAATGGACAAATTTTCTACTAATCTAAAGACATAAGGATTGTCTTCTTTTTTTATTTGTTGTGAGCCAGTGGAAGCTAAAGCAATAGCGTCGCCGCTGTAGTAACTGACAGCGGTCATTCCCAAAGACAAAACAATCGCAAATAAAAAAATACCATTGCCGTAGCCTAGATAATCACCAATAAACCAGCCTAAGGCGATTATAAATACCAGGAAAATGGTGATTAGGAGAGTGGTTTTTCTTTTATTGCTGTCTATTTGGGAGTACATAAATGGTTTCGTAATTCCGAACCCCGAGCGGTGAGGAATCCCTTTTTAGGTCACCAAGCTTCGCTATTTATAAAGCGATTTTAAATTCACAGAAAAGGGATCTCTCACTTCGTTCGAGATTACGAACGGTATTAAAATTTCACTGCCACATTTTCTCTCTCCGCTTTGTCTTCAATTTCAAAAAATTCGTATTTAGTAAATTTAAGAGAATTGGCAATTAAATTATTGGGGAAAGTTTCCATTTTGGTGTTGAAGTCGCGTACCATGCCATTGTAAAATCTACGACTGGCTTGGATTTTATTTTCAGTGTCAGAAAGTTCATCCATTAATTGTGCCATGTTTTGATTGGCTTTTAAATCTGGATAAGCTTCTACAGCTACGCGTAAATTACCCAAAAGTCCGCCAAGTTGGTTTTCAGCTTTGGCCAAATTAGCAGTGTTGCCTGTTGATTGAGCGGTCATGGCAGCTGAACGAGCAGTAGTAATGTTTTCTAGTAAGCCTTTTTCATGTTGCATGTAGCCTTTCACGCTTTCCAATAAGTTCGGAATTAGATCATGACGTCGTTTTAATTGAATGTCAATATCGCTCCAACCCTCTTTGGTGCGATTATTCAGGCGAATTAAGCCGTTGTAGAGGCCAATGGCCCAGAGGACGAGAACCACGATGATGGCGAGAATGATGTAGAATGCTGTCATATTTTTGTAAATTAAGACTAAGAATAAGATTAAGACTAAGAATAAGAATTTCCTCGTCAAGTAGTTGTTTTTTTATCTAACAGTAAAAAGTGGCTAGCCTATAGGGCCATTTGACAGGGTGAACTTGGCTTTTTAAGAACTTTATTATATAATGGGTTAGTTAATTAATCAAGTTATTATGAAAGGCGAAAATCCAACCACAGAAGAAGTACGAGTATTTCTAAAAAGTGATAACGAAAGACATGTTGATCGTGTTTCTCAAAGAAAAGCAGGGCTTTTGAAATTGTTGAATGTGGAAAATTTGAGAGATGCAGTGGGTAAAATTTTGGAAATGGAAGATAAAAAACGCATGATAGTGAGAGTTACCGAGCATCCTGGTATTAATATTATTTTAGAAATGGCTGTTTTAAGACCAGATGGCACACCTGTTTCAAGAACAACTAGTTTTGGCTTATCTTCAGAGAATTTTAATTTTTTGGATAATCCGGCCCAATAAATTTATGACTATTATTATTTTTATTTTAATTTTAGCTTTACTGGTATTAGTCCACGAGTTTGGACATTTTATTACTGCCCGAAAAAGTGGTATGCGGGTTTATGAATTTGGCTTTGGTTTTCCGCCTCGTGCGGTGGGAATTTACCGCCAGCCTGAAACTAAAAAATTTAAAGTGATTTGGGGAAAAGGCAAAAGTAGTATTAAAGAGGCAGTTAGTGGTGAGGAAACTGGTGAGGAAAATACATTTCCAGCTACTTTGTATTCCCTAAATTGGTTGCCGTTGGGTGGTTTTTGTAAAATAAAAGGTGAGAATGGAGAAAAAGTTGCTGAAGCTGATAGTTTTGGTTTTCAAAAGTGGTGGAAGAAAATTATTGTGCTGGCGGCGGGAGTGACCATGAATTTTTTGTTGGCCGGAGTTTTATTATCTTTGGGTTTTATGATTGGTTTACCAACTGATTTTTCTGGCGGCGCAGATCCCAAAGCCATAGTGGTGGAACAGCCAAAAGTAATGGTTCAAGGTGTTGATAAAAAGTCTCCAGCTGATGAAGCAGGCCTTAAATTTGGTGATGTTGTGTTAAAAATAGATAATCAAGTAATTGCTGGTTCTAGTGGCATGATTGAGTATATAAAAAATCATAGTCAAGAAGAATTAACTTTAACCATAGAAAGATCGGGTGAAGAAATATTTTTAAAGGCCAAACCACGGATTTTAAACCAAGAAACTAGCCCGCGTTTGGGGGTTACCTTGGCCGATGCTGGTGTGATTCGTTATCCTTGGTATGTTGCTTTGTATAAAGGTTTTGTAGCCGCATTTTTCGGCCTAATTAATATTTTTGTGGCTTTTTATATTTTATTTAAAAATTTAATTATTGGTAAAGGAATGGCATTTGCTGTTTCCGGACCGGTAGGTATTGCGGTAATAGTTGGACAAAGTGTTAAATTGGGATTAAGTTATTTAATAAATATTACTGCCATGCTCTCTTTAAGTTTGGCAGCGGTGAATATTTTGCCCATTCCAGCACTAGATGGTGGACGGATAATTTTTATTTTAATTGGAAAAATATTTAGACGGCCAGTGCCAATGAAATATGAACAGTTAGCACATACGATTGGTTTTTTATTACTAATGTTTTTAGTGGTCTTGGTGACCTTTAGAGATATAAAGGGTTTGTTTTAAAGATATGATTTTAGGTGATACTGCTTTACGTCGGACACATGAAATGTTTAGGAGCCAACATAGGAAGCTTGAAGAAGCTTTTGGGGCTTATCAAATAGAATTGACGGCAACAGGGTGTGATGAAAGAATAAAAGAAAAGATTTTTGAAGCGGTATTTTCACAGGTTATGAAAGGAGCCAGCTTTAGTGCTACAATGAGAGAAATGTCGATAAGGATAGTAGATAATGATAAATTGGAAGTGGTCAGGAAAATATTACAAAATTATTTTACACCAGAAAATCGGCCATTTGCTCAATAATTTTTTTAAGTATTTTGTAAATATAAATAAAATTGTAAACTAATTATGAATTCTCAATTAGGAAAAATTAAACAAGAATTTTTTAAAAGTCTTGAAGAAATTAAAGATGTTTTGCAATTGGAAAAATTAGAGAACGAATTTTTTTCGCGTAAGTCCGGTAAAATGAATGAGGTGATGAAAGTACTTAAAGATTTGGTCGGCGAAGCTCGAAAAGAATTCGGAATTTTGGCCAATGAATTAAAAATTGAAATGGAAAAAAAGTTGGCTGAAAAAAAACAAGAATTAAATCAGGAAAAATTGGGTAGCCTTATTCAAGAAGAGGAAATTGATGTAACCGAGCCTAAACTGCCAATTCATGAAGGTGGACATTTACATCCAGAAACTAAAGTTCTATGGGAAATGGAAGATGTGGCACGTAGTATGGGATTTATTGTGGAGGATGGGCCGGAATTGGATAGTGATTACTATTGTTTTGAAGCTTTGAATATTCCCAAAACTCATCCTGCTCGCGATTCACAAGATACTTTTTATATTAAAGATCATCCAGAATGGTGTATGCGCCCGCATGTATCCAATATGCAGGTTCGGTTGTTGCAAAAGTACGGTGTGCCATTGCGTGCTGCTTATCCAGGCAGAGTTTTTCGAAATGAAGCCACTGATGCTTCTCATGAACATACTTTTTATCAATTTGAGGCTTTGGTGGTGGGCAAGGATATTAATATTGGCCATTTAGTAGGAATTATTAAAGAATTATTACGCGGACTTTATAATACAGATGTTGAAGTGCGTTTGCGTCCGGGATATTTTCCATTTGTTGAACCAGGATTTGAAATGGATATGAAGTGCTTAATTTGTCATGGCGTTGGTTGTGGTGCTTGCAAGCATAGTGGTTGGGTAGAAACGCTTGGTTGCGGTTTGATGCATCCTAAAGTGATTGAGGGGGCAGGTTTTGATTCTAAAGTTTGGACGGGTTTGGCATTTGGTATGGGGCTCACTCGTTTGGCAATGCAAAAATATAAAATTGATAATATTCGATTATTACAAAGTGGAGATCTAAATTTTTTAAAACAGTTTTAGTATGTTAGTAAGTTTTAATTGGCTCAAACAATTTGTTAAATTACCAGATTCTGTTACTCCTGAAGAGGTGGCCGATAGATTAATTATGAGTACTGTGGAAGTGGAGGGAGTAAAAAAACAAGGTGAAAATCTGGAAAATATTGTAATTGGAAAAGTGGTGTCTGAAGAAAAACATTCTGATGCTGATAAATTAAAAGTTTGTAAAGTTGATGTAGGAAATGAGGAACTGCAAATTGTTTGTGGTGGTTCAAATGTTTACGCTGGAATGTTGGTGGCTTTGGCCAAAGTGGGTGCAAAAGTGCGCTGGCATGGGGAAGGAGAATTGGTAGAACTTCAGCCAGCCAAAATTCGTGGAGTGGAATCTTTTGGCATGATTTGTGCATCTTCCGAAATTGGTTTAGCAGAAAAGTTCCCAGTTAAAAATGAGAAAGAAATTCTCGACTTAAGTTTTAGTAAAACTAAAATAGGTACACCGGTGGCTAAAGCACTTGGTCTGGATGATGTTATTTTTGAAATTGATAATAAATCAATGACTAATCGTCCGGATCTTTGGGGTCATTATGGATTGAGTCGTGAAGTGGCAGCACTTTACAAAAAAGAGTTGAAAAAATATCAGCCGGCGAATATTAAACCAGGTAAAGGTTTGGCTCTTAAGGTGAAAATTGAAGATACAAAATTGTGTCGTCGCTACATGGGTGTGGCAATTTCAGGAATTAAAGTTGTGCCGTCACCTGATTGGTTACAGGCAAGGCTTTTGGCTGTTGGTCAGCGGCCTATCAATAATATTGTGGATATTACTAATTATCTAATGTTTGAATTGGCACAACCTATGCATGCGTTTGACGTACGCGATTTGGTTGGAGAAAAAGAAGATGAGGTAGAGATTATTGTTCGTCATTCAAAAGACGGAGAAAAATTTACTACTCTAGATGGTGTTGAGAGGTTGTTGACCGCAGAGATGTTGGTAATTGCTGATAAAGAAAAAACTGTAGCTTTGGCTGGATTAATGGGAGGTTTAAATAGTGAAATAAAAAATGATACTACGACTATTGTTTACGAATCAGCAAATTTTGATCCAACAGTAGTAAGAAAAATGTCACAAACATTGGGGTTGCGTACTGAAGGTTCAACGCGTTGGGAAAAAAATTTAGATCCAAATAACGCTGAATTTGCTCTTAAACGCGCAGTGGAGTTAACTTTGGAATTATGTCCAGGTGCCAAAATAGTCAGTCAGGTAGTGGATGAGTCAAAATTCAAATTAAACCAAGGACCAATTGTTGTATCTCTTCAATTTATTAATAAAAAGATTGGGGTTGAACTTAAAGGAAAAGAAATAAAAGTAATTTTGGAACGTCTGGGTTTTGAAGTAGTATTTAAGAATGAGGTTTTTTCAGTTAAGGTACCTAGTTGGAGAGCCACCAAAGACATTTCTATTCCTGAGGATATTGTAGAAGAAGTGGCGCGAATTTATGGTTATGGAAATATTCCTACAACTTTGCCAATTGCACCAATTACTCCTGCAGTAAAAAACAAGTTGAAAGATATAGAAAGGGAAATAAAAGAAATTTTAGTTTTAGAGTTTGGTTTTAGTGAAGTTTATAATTATTCTTTTTTAGCACCAGATTTAATGAATAAAATAGGTCTCTCTTTAGAGGATCATTTAGAACTCGCCAATCCGATAGCCAAAGATCGTCCATATTTACGCCATAATCTCTGGCCAAATTTATTAGAAAATGCAGAAAATAATTTACATCGCTTTGATAAAGTTAAATTATTTGAAATTGGCAAAGTATTTGTTGGTGAAAAACCAGGTTTAAGAGTTTCACAAAATAGTGATGAATTATTACCGCGCCAGGATCTAATGCTGGCAATGGTTTATGCTGAAAAAAATGTAGCGGTGCCATTTTATGAATTGTCTGAAGCTTTAAGTGGTTTAATGAAACGTTTGGGTTATGATTTTCAATTGGAGTCGGCAGTTAATAATGAACAAAAAGATTTGATTGCTCACCATGGTCGGGGAGCTACTATTAATGTTTCGGGAGTTGTAATCGGCGCCATTGCTGAATTGCATCCCGTGGCTCAGCATAATTTAGGTATTGAAAGTAGAGTGGCAAGCTTGGAAATAAATTTGGATAAATTATTAGAATGTCAAAATAAATCTTTAAATTATCGTCGTTTGTCAGATTATCCAGAAATAGTGCGTGATATTGCTTTTGTGGTAGATAAAAAAGTAGAACATGCAAATATTGTAAAGAAATTTAAAAAAGTTGATTCATTAATCGTGAATATTGAGTTGTTTGATGTTTATAAAGGTAAAAATCTTTCGGAAAATAAAAAGAGCCTGGCTTATCATATTATTTACCAATCTAGAGAGCGCACTTTAACTGGTGAAGAAGTGGATAAAGTTCATCAGAAGGTATTAAGTGTAATTGAGAAAGAATTTAGCGGAGAAATTAGAAAGTAATTTTGCTTGTTAGCTGCTGATGTGTTATAATAATTTTGTCTGTTAAATTTTAATCATTCGCGGGACGTGCTTGTCTTCGTGAATAAAGGAGTGGCTTATGTTAGAAAATAGTAAGGACCTTTTATTTGTGGTGTTGTCTTTGTGTATCTTGTGGTTTACGGTATTTTTATGCTGGTTATTATTTCAAGCGGCCAGAGTACTTCGGAATGCCAATAGAATTGTGGAAAATTTAATGCAAAAGTTGGAACTCATAACCGATGCTGTGGAATTTATTCGTCATAAAGTTGATAGTTTGCATAATACTATGGGTACAGTTAGTGGTATGGTAGGTGGTTTGGTGGAGAAATTTATGGTGAATAAACTAAGTGAGAAATTGGAAGAGCGCGTGGCGAAAAAAAAGAAGAAATAGTACTGATTTAGACAGATTAAAACAGAATAAAAAACCACCAGAAGGTGGTTTTTTTAGGGGTTGATTTTGAATTGGAGATAAGGTAAGATACCCAAGCAAAATAACAAATTTCCAATTTCCAATCATTGATCAATGACAAAGTTAAAAATTAACATTTGTTATTTGAATTTTGAACTTTATTATGTCTTTTGTTCATCTCCACGTCCACTCTCACTATTCACTCCTAGACGGTCTTCCTCAAATCAAACCTCTGATTAAGGCTGTCAAAGATCGTGGATTTAAAGCTTTAGCATTAACAGATTATGGTTCAATGTACGGAGCGATTGAATTTTATCAAGAATGTGAAAAGCAAGGGATAAAACCAATTATTGGTTTTGAAGCTTATATTGTTTCCGGTAGTCGTTTAGAAAAGGATCCTACTAAGGTTCAGGAAGTTTATCATTTAGTGTTATTAGCCAAGAATTATCAGGGTTATAAAAATTTGATGGTTTTATCTTCTTTGGGACATCTTGAAGGATTATATAATGGCAAACCGAGGATAGACAATGAAATATTAAAAAAATATGCGCAAGATGTAATTTGTTTGTCTGGTTGTATAAAAGGACAGATTCCCAGTTTGTTAAAAAAAGGAGATTATGAAGAAGCTAAAAAATTAGCCTTGGAATATAAAGAAATTTTTGGGGCTAATAATTTTTATTTAGAACTCCAAGATCATCCCGCAATTGTGGGGCAAGTAGAAGTGAACACAAAAATTGTTCAATTGGCCAAAGAAACTAATATTCCAATGGTGGTTACTAGAGATGTACATTATCTAAATACTGAAGATGCCGAAGCTCAGGACATTTTAACTTGTATTAGAGAAGGTTGGAAAGTGGGACAAATGAATCGGGAGGATTTCCGCCAGATAGATCGATCTCTAAACAGTGAAAAAGATATTTTGTCTCGTTTTCGTCATGTAAAAGAAGCAGTGGAAAATACTGGTAAAATTGCGGAAATGGTAGATCTTAAAATTTCTTTGGACGAATGGCACTTTGCTGACGTAGAATTGCCTCTAGGCAAAACTGCTGATCAAGTTTTAACAGAAAATGCTTGGGAAAATGTTGGTAATTATTATTCACCAGTAACAGAAGAGGTAAAAGAAAGAATTGATTATGAATTGGATATTATTAAGAAGAAGGGGTATTCTCCTTACTTTTTGTGTGTGGCTGATTATGTTAATTATGCTAAGACACATGGCATAGTGGAAACTACCCGTGGCTCGGCTGCTGGTTCATTGGTTTCTTATGTTTTAGGTATTACCACAGTTGATCCAGTTAGATTTAAGTTGCCATTTGAACGTTTTTTAAATCCGTATCGTCCTTCACCACCAGATATAGATACAGATTTTGCGGACGACCGTCGTGAAGAAATGATTGAATATGTAACGCAAAAATATGGCAAAGATAGAGTGGCCCAGGTAATTACTTTTGGAACGATGGCTGCTCGGGCAGCGGTGCGCGATGTTGGTCGGGCTCTAGGTTTTTCCTATACTTTTTGTGATCAGGTAGCCAAATCAATTCCTATGGGTTCTCAAGGTTTTCCAATGACTATTGAAAGAGCTTTAGAAGAAGAACCGGATTTAAAAAAACTTTACGGAGTTAATGCTGATGTAAAAAAATTAATTGATTTAGCTCAAAGAGTGGAAGGTTGTGCGCGTCATACTTCTATTCATGCAGCCGGTGTAGTTATTTCGCCAACTGCTTTAACTGATTTTACTCCAGTACAATATGAAATTGGTGGCACCCGTCTTACTACTCAATATGAATTTCATTCTGTGGAAACTGCTGGAGTTTTAAAGATGGACTTTTTGGGTATTCGGAATTTGGCAATTTTAGGAAAAGCAGTGGAATTTGTGGAAAAAACTACTGGTGAAAAAATTGATATTTATAATTTACCACTTGATGATAAATTAACTTTTGAGATGTTGGCACGTGGTGAAACTATGGGCACTTTTCAGCTTGGTGGATCTGGTATGACGCGTTGGCTTAAAGAACTTCAGCCAACTACCGTGGATGATATTATGGCAATGATTGCCCTTTTCCGTCCTGGGCCAATGGCTGTTATTCCAGAATATATTGCTCGTAAAAATGGTAAAAATCCAGTCATTTACTATCATCCTAAAATGGAAAAATTTTTGGATAAGTCATATGGTCTTTTGGTTTATCAGGATGATTTGTTGTTTACCGCCATGGAATTAGCAGGTTATGATTGGGTGTCGGTAGATAAATTTAGAAAAGCTGTGGGTAAAAAAATTCCTGAGGAAATGGCTAAACAGCATGTGATTTTTGTGGATGGGTGTATTAAATACAGCAAAATGACCAGAGTAGAAGCAGAAATGATCTGGGGTCTTTTTGAACCTTTTCAAGGTTATGGTTTTAATAAAGCCCATGCGGCTAGTTATGGTATAGTTGCTTATCAAACTTCGTACATGAAAGCGCATTATCCAGTGCAATATATGACCGCAGTATTGGTTGCCGAAGCTGGCGACGCGGAAAAGGTTTCAGCTATTGTTCATGAATGTGATCGTATGGGTATAGAGGTGTTGCCTCCAGATGTAAATGAAAGTTTTCGCAATTTTGCTATTCCTTTAACCACTCTTCATTCTGCTCAAGAAAAAGGTTTAGCAGTTCCCAAAATTATTAGGTTTGGGTTGTCAGCTATTAAAAATGTGGGTGAGCATATTTGCGAAATTATTTATCATGAACGCAAAGAACATGGATTTTATGAGACTCTAGAAGATTTTTTACAAAGAGTTTCTGATAAAGATTTAAATAAGAAATCTTTAGAGAGTTTAATTCAAGCTGGAGCTCTGGATTGTTTTGGTTATGATCGTGGAGTTTTGTTTGCCAATTCTGAAAATCTTTTGTATTTTGTTAAACAAAGCCGCGAGAAAAGTTCTTCCAATCAGCATTCTTTATTTTCTGGAACCGATATTGCCATTGATTCTAAAGTACTGTTAAAAGATGCGGCAGTTGTTTCTTTGGATGAAAAATTGAAATGGGAAAAAGATTTGTTGGGGTTGTATCTTTCTTCGCATCCTTTTAAATATTTTCAAGAAGTAATGAATAAGGTGTTAACGCCAATAGCCGATTTGGAAGGGGCAGGGCGCAATCAGTGGGTGGTGATTGGTGGAGTAATTGGTTTTTTAAAAAAGAAAATATCTAAAAAAGGCGGCATTATGATGTTTGCCACCATTGAAGATACTACCGGTTCGGTTGAACTTTTAGTTTTTCCAAAGGCTTATGAAAAAACGCAAAGTGTTTGGCTAGATGGAAATATTGTTTGTGTAGTTGGCCGTACACCAAAAGAAGATGGAGATAATAAAATTTTTGTAGAAAAGGCTTCGGTGATTACTCAAGAAAATGCTTTACAAATTTGTCATCAATTGTCTTTTGGTTTATCAGTAAAAGATTATGCGCCACAGGTTCAAGAAAAGTCTATTTTGATTAAAATGAGTCAAGAGGAATTAAAAAATAATACCGAGGCTTTAAAAAAGTTGTTTCTGGAATTTCCAGGAGTTTATCAAGTTTATATTCAGGTTGGCAAGAGTACAATTAAGGCCCAATCAGTCGTTGATTGGAATTCTGGAATTTCAGATAAACTGGAAGAGATTGTTGGGAAGGGAAGAGTGGAAGTGTTTAATTAATTTATATCATTTAATGATTTAACGCTTTCATTATTGTGGATTCTTTTAATCATTTCAGCGAAACGATTGGTTACAGAAACTATTTCACAATCACGTAAGGTACCTGGTTTTTGGGGAATAGTATCAGTAATCACAAAACGTTTTATGGGCGAAGCGTTAAGTTTTTCAGCTGCTCCTAAACCCAAGTTGGCATGTACCAGAGCTGTTTCTACGCTAATAACGCCGGTATTTTCCAGTAAAAATTTAGTATCGGCAATTAAAGTTCCACCGCTCAAAGTTTCGTCATCAATAATTAAGGCTTTTTTATTGGCTACCTCACCAATCACTCCTTTAATGATTACTGTTTCATCGTTGCCAATTCTTCTTTTATCCATCATGGCCACTGGCAAGTTTAAACCATCAGCGTATCTTTTTACCATTTTTGCCGCTCCAGCATCGCCAGCAATAATTACATAATTGGTTAAATCCCAATTGGTTTTAAGGTGGTTAATAATGTCTATGGCACCAGTAAGGTGATCACAAGGAATAGAGAAAAAACCTTGAATTTGTGGAGAATGCATTTCCATAATTAAAGCCCGGTTGGCCCCAGCTGACTCCAAAAGATCTGCTACTAATCGGGCAGTAATACAAACTCGCGGTTGGTCTTTTTTGTCAGAACGGGAATAAGGTAAGTAAGGCATTACTGCGGTAATGCGACCAGCCGAGGCGCCACGTAAAGTTCTAATAATAATTAACAACTCCATTAAATCAGAATCACAATTTCGGGTTTGAGTTTGGATTACAAAAATATCATCACCTCGTACTGGTTCGTCAATAGTAACAAAATGATTACCATTACTAAAAGAAAATAAATTGGATTTTGTTTCGGATATTTTTAATTGTTCACAGATTTTTTTTGTAAATTCTTTATGGCTGGAACCGCCAATTATTTTTAACATATAATTTTGTGTAATTAAAAGTTTTCCTTCACCCTGTGTGGTTCGGGATTAATTTATTTCCCAGTTGGGGTTGGCTATTAGTTTATTCCATTTAGTGAATTTTTTATTTTTGGCTTGGTAATAACCAGCCACAGCGATCATTGCAGCATTGTCCATGCAGTATTTAAAGTCCGGAATTCTTAGTTCACAATTCAGGGGAGTGATTGCTTGAGTTAGCGTATCACGTAATTTTTTATTAGCAGCAACACCACCACCAATAATAATTGTTTTTGGCTGATGTTTTAAAGCCGCCTTAGTGGTTTTACCAACCAAGACATCAATAATGGCTTGTTCAAAGCTGGCACAAAAATCGTTGATAGTAATTGGGTTTGGTTGTTGGCCATAAATACCAGCCGGTAAATTGTATGGTAATATTTTTACTGCAGCTAGGTTATGGTCTCTGAGCCAATAAAGGGCAGAAGTTTTTAAACCGGCAAAACTAAAATCCCAGCCCGAGGCTGGTCCGCCTTTGGCGGAAAAATTATTAAGCATTGGTCTTGGAAAATTTATTGCTTGGGGATTCCCAGTTTCAGCGAATTTAGATATTTTTGGTCCACCCGGGTAGTCAAAACCGAGTAGTTTTGCCACTTTATCAAAACACTCCCCAGCTGCATCATCTAAAGTGGCACCAATTTTATTATAAATTCCTTGTTTTTTAATTAAAATTAATTCTGTATGTCCACCGCTGGCGATTAAAGCTAAAGCTGGGTAGACAAAATCTCGAATCCCCGAAGGGGTGAGAGATCCCTTTTCTGTATTATTAAGATTCATTTTGCTGTTTGCTTTTGTTGTGGCACGGAAAAGGGATTCCTCGCCATTTGGGCTCGGAATTAGTGGTGAACAAATGTGTCCTTCAATGTGATTGACGCTAACAATCGGCACCTTACATAAATAAGATAATGTTTTAGCTGCTTCTACACCTACCAAAAGACCAGTTATTAAACCCGGGCCAGAAGTGACAGCTATACAATCAGGTTTTTGATTATTTAAAACCTCTTCGATAAGCGGTAGAATTTTTTCTGCATGCATTCTACCAGCTATTTCCGGAACTACACCGCCGTATTTTTTATGTATTTCAATTTGACTGGCAGTCTTTTCTGCTAGTATTTTAAAACAGTGGGCTGTTGCTTCAACCAGTGCTACTGAGGTGTCATCACAGGATGATTCAATTCCTAATATTTTCATAGTGTTGATTTAAACAGTTTTTTACAGGTAGTGATAGTAAAAGTATTTATTAGTTGGACATTTATTTTAATAAATAATGAGCTCCAATACTCTTTTTTCTAGCCAAAGCGGCTTTAGTTATCAATATGGCAACTTGGCATAAATTTTGCAATTCAATAATTTCCTTATTAAGGCCTTTTTTTAATATTTTATTAATATTTTTATGATAGTTATTTAATTTTTTTAAAGCTTCGGTCAATTTTTTAGTTTCTCTAATTATACCAACATTTTTCCACATTAACGTTTGTAGGTTGATTTTTATAGCCTTAATTTTTGGATTAACTGTTTTGTTAATTTTCAGTTTGGAGTTTTTTGTTGGTAGATGATAAATGATAGATGATAAATTTTTTACAAATCTTGTGGCTGAACTAACAGCACGGGAACCAAAGACCAAACATTCAAGTAGAGAATTGGAAGCTAACCTGTTGGCTCCATGAACACCAGTGTGAGCAACTTCACCAAAGGCATAAAGACCTTTGATATTTGTTTCTCCATAAGAATTAGTATGTACACCGCCGCAAGTGTAATGGGCAGCAGGGGCAATAGGGATTAAATCTTTATCCATTAAAATACCAAACCACCATAATTCATTGTAAAGATAGGGGAATCTGTTTTTTATGTATTCAGTACCTTTGTGTCTAAGATCTAAATATATTTTATTTTTTTTCATTTCTTCAAAAATAGCCCGACTAACAATATCGCGTGGAGCTAAGTCTTTTAGTTCGTGGTATTTATTCATAAAGGCTACACCCTTATTGTTTTTTAAGATACCACCTTCACCGCGAACAGTTTCAGAAATTAGAAATGTTGGTTTGCCGGGAATATTTAACGCGGTGGGATGGAATTGAATGAATTCCATGTCTTGTATTTTTGCGCCAGCGCGCGCTGCCATGGCTACACCATCACCAGTGGCGATTTTCGGATTGCAGTTTCTAGAGTAAACCTGAGCTGATCCACCAGTGGCTAGAATGATGGCCTTACTATAAAAAATATCAACAGTATTTTTTTCTTTGTCTAAAACTATGGCCCCATAGCAAATTTGATTTTGGACAATCAAATCAATAGCCAGATGTGATTCAAAAGTTTTTATATTTTTGTTATGGCGTACCTGAAAAATTAGGGCGCGCTCAATTTCACGGCCTGTGGTATCTTTGGCATTGGCGATTCTTCTTTCACTGTGTCCGCCTTCTTTGGTTAAAATTAATTTATTATTGAGTTGATTAAAAGCGACGCCTAATTTAATCAATTTTTTAATTTGTTTAGGTGCTTCTTTAACCATTATTTCTACAGCATTTTTATCATTCAAATAGCAACCAGCTTTTAAAGTATCTTCAAGATGTTTTTTAAAACTGTCTTTTTTATCTAAGACGGCCGCGATTCCACCTTGAGCATAATTAGAGTTGCTTTCCATTAGTTCTTTTTTGGTTACAATTGCAACTTTGCCGAATTTTGAAGCTTCTAAGGCAAAATTCAGCCCGGCAATACCGGAACCGATTACTAAGAATTCAAAATGAAGTATGTTTGTTTTTTTCATGTTTATCATTTATCATTTATCATTTATTTATCTTACGTATCCGTATAGATGATAAATGATAGATGATATTTATTATTGTATTTTTAAACTCAGATCTAGTGCTTTCGGAGAGTGGGTAAGTGCTCCAATTGAAATAACATCCACGCCGGTTTTAGCATATTCTGTAATATTTTTTTCATTAATTCCACCCGAAGCCTCAAAAATCATATTTGGTTTATATTTTGCTAATATTTTAATAATATTTTTTGTTTCTTTCGGTTTCATATTATCAAACATTATTGCTCCAGGGTTATGTTTAGCAAATTTTAAAGTTTCTTGTTTATTTTTTACTTCAATTTCCCAAAAATAGTTTATGGCTTCTAGCTTACTGCTTATAGCATGATTCAGATGATTGTCTTTTATTAAGATCCAATCATAAAGTCCAAGTCGATGGGTGCCACCGCCACCGATCACAACAGCTTTTTTGTCCAATAATCCTAATGGTGTTTTGCGAGTAGAACAAATTAAAACTTTTTTTCTTGCGAATTTTACTATTTTGTTGGTTTCGGTGGCAATGCCAGACATTCGTTGCAGAAGATTTAGAATAGTTCGTTCGGTTTTCAAGATATCCTTTATCCCACCCGTGAGAGCTAAAATTTTCTCTCCGGATTTTACCCGTTGTCCATCATTTTTGTATTTTATTCCATGTATTTTGTATTTTGTTAGTAGCCATTTAATTTCTTCTAATCCGGCAATAATTCCATTTTGTTTAGCAATAATATTTGCTGTGACCCGTGAATTATCTTTTATTAAAGTATCAGAGGTGATGTCGCTATTACTTCTCAGATCGTCGGCTAGGCAATTAATTAAATATTTTTTTACTTGGTCAAAATAAACTTCATTTTTTAAAGTTAGTTTTTCTTTTTGATTAAAATATTTTTTTATTATTTGTTGTTTGTTCATAATAGTAGCATTTTGTCTAAACTTTTTTTGGCTTTGGTAATTATTTTTTTATCCAATTTAACGATTTGGTTTTTTCTGGGATTTTTTAAAGCAATTAAAATATCTTGTAAAGTAATTTTTTTCATGTAAGGACAGAGATTGCAGGTGCCAATAATATTTTTATCCGGGTGTTCTACGCGCACACGGTCAGATAATCCACATTCAGTAATTAACATAATATCTTTGGATTCAGTTTTGTCCACGAAATTTAACAGATCATTGGTGCTACCAGCTAAATCAGCAAAATCAACTATGTTGGGATTGCATTCAGTATGCGCTAAAATTTTAGCATTGGGAAATTGTTTTTTGACTTGCAGAATACTGTGAGCATTAAATTTTTCATGAACAATGCAAGTGCCATTCCAGAGAATTATTTTTTTGCTAGTTAATTTTTGTAAATTTTTGCCCATTAAAATATCTGGTAAAAAAATAATCTCGTCTTGGGGCAGGGAATTAATGACTTTTAAGGCGTTGCCAGAAGTACAACAGATGTCACTTTCAGCCTTAACTTTTGCTGTGGTGTTAATATAACAAACTACGGGTCGCCCTGGGTATTTTTTCTTAAGTTTTCTTACTTGGGCAGGAGTGATTGAATCTGCTAGAGAGCAACCAGCCAGAGTAGGTACCAGCACTTCTTTTTTAGGATTTAAAATTTTGGCGGTTTCGCCCATGAAATAAACTGAACAAAAAATTATTTTTTTGGCTTTACTGGTTTTGGCTATTTTACTTAAAGAGTAAGAATCTCCAAGATAATCAGCTACCCCATACATTATGTCTGGGGTTTGGTAAGAATGGGCGAGAATAATAGCGTTTTGTTTTTTCTTTAATTGATTAATTTCTAAAGTTAGAGGTGCAATTTTTAAACAATCTTCATATGAATAACAAGTTTTTTGTAGATATTCAAAAAGGCGATTGGCTTCGTCGCGAATGGCTGTTCCGGAAATCTTAACCTTAATCTTAGTTTTTCTTACTTGGTACCCTTTTTCTTTAAATAATTTTTCTGTTAGTTTGTTTCCAGTAAAAACTATATCAAAGTTTCCAACAATTTTTTTAACATGCTGTACCCAGCGTAGGTTATTATGAATGTCAGGGATAGCCATAATTTGATATTGGTTATTTTTACCAAGCATGGTTTCAATTATTTTTTTGCGTTCAACAAAACTATAAGGATTGTCTTTGGTTCCTTTATATTGTGAACTACCAATGCCGATAATAATTTTATCAGCTTTGATTTGTTTAATGGCATCCAAGTGGCCTTCGTGGAATGGTTGGAAACGGCCAATGAACAGGGCAATCATAAGGTATTGATTTAAACCACCGTCATGAGGCGGGGTCCCGCTTTGGCGGTGGCAGATTGAAACAGATTATGCTGAAATTTTACAAAGTGGCGGGGAAATAAGTTTGTGTTTTGAACTGTTTATCATTTGTTTTACTTTTTCCACATCTTTTTTAGAAAATTTGCTTAAGTTTTTTTTCTTTTTAATTGCCTCTAAAATTTGATCAAGTTTTTCATAAGTAATACCCATTTCAATTTCATCAGTTTGTCCTGCCCAGAGTCCGGCAGTGGGTGCGCGGTCAATAATTTCTTGGGGGACGCCTAAATATTCGGCTAATTTTTTTACTTCAGTTTTGTATAAATCACCAATTGGCAAAATATCTACTCCACCATCGCCGTACTTGGTAAAATATCCAGCCAGTAATTCACTTTTGTTTCCAGTGCCTAAAACCAGACCGTTAATTTTATTGGCTTTGGCGTAAAGAATTGACATGCGGATGCGAGCCTTGAGGTTTCCTGTAATCTTTTGGTCTTGTGATTTTATTATTTTTTGGTAGCTCTCCAAAATAGTTGATAAATGATAAATGATAAATGATAAATTT
Organism: Candidatus Magasanikiibacteriota bacterium; assembly: GCA_903837125.1. GTDB lineage: Bacteria > Patescibacteriota > Patescibacteriia > Magasanikbacterales > UBA922 > CAILTG01. Next base: position 28,926 of record CAILTG010000075.1, read on the forward strand.
AATTTTTTACAAACTAATTTTGCTAAACTTAAATCTTGTTTAATATTAGAAGAGGAGGGGAGAATGAGAATGTGGACTTTTTTATGCCCTAAAGCCTTTACAGCTAAATAGGCCATCACAGCTGAATCCACTCCGCCGGATAGGCCAAGGACTACTGGTTTTTTGCCAGCTTGTTGTTTAATAAATTTAGTTATTTTTTGGGTAATTTTCTCCTGATTCATAGCGCGGGTATTCTACCAAAAACTTCCCATTATGGGAAGTCTAATTTTATACACTACATTTTGGTATTATCAGAGTCTCATGTACCTGTAATCTTTTTTAAATAACCATAAAGAAATATGGTAGATACCGTAACTGATAAAAAATGCCGAAAAAACATCAATTGAATAATGCAGATGTCCTAAAAGAGTGACTGTACCTAAGATTATTGAAAAAGACAAAAAAATTATCCGTAAATATTTATTTTTCCAAAAAATGAGTGCCATGAGGAAGGGGAGTCCGGTGTGTGCTGAAAAAAATAAATCACCGGTAAAGGTAAAAAAACGGGCAATACTAGTTGGTGAAATAATTGCTGCTTGTGGTTGTGGACCAATATGAGTGAGACAAATAAAAATAGAACGAATGATAATAAAGAGACTTAAACTTTTAATAATAAAAGGAGCATTGTGTGGTTTCCAAAGCAGTAAGCCAGCTACGAAAGCAAAGAAAATGACAATGCCATAAACAAAAATACCATCAACATCAAAAGTGGGAATGTTGTCCAAAATGATATCACGGACAGAACTACTGGCATGCTCTGTGGCATAGGTGCCAGCAAAATAATTGATTGTCAAGCTAATAACAAACAGAAACAAAGCTGAAGCAATTGCTAGGGCCATTTCTTTGTGATGCCATTTTGTTAAGGTAGTAAAAAATCCCTGAGGTTGTTTATCTGAAAGTGTTTTTGGCTGCATATATGCATTAATACGAAAGAAAGAAGGTTTTTGGTGCTTAACCTGTGAGATTTTTAAGAGTATTGTTATTGTATTTTACAAGACAAATAGTTTTTTGTCTACCAACTGGACTTTTTTAGCAAACTTTTGTGGTAGAATTGATGGTGCAGTTGCAAATGGTTGAGATTGACGAGGTTTAAATATTATTTAATTAGAAAATTAAATAAATACCCTGTAAAGATAATACCAATTCCTACTATTGAAGCAAAAATTATAATCAACTTAGTTTTCATTACTTTCTTCAAAATCATAAACTCTGGAAGAGATAGAGCAGTTACAGCCATCATAAAAGCAAGTGTGGTTCCAATGGCCACACCTTTTTCAGTTAAGGCACTTACCAAGGGAATTACCCCTGCGGCGTTAGAATAAAGCGGAATGCCAATAAGTACAGCCAATGGCACGGCATACCATTTATCTGCTCCCGCATATTTGGCCAAAAAGTCTGCTGGCACATAGCCGTGTATCAAAGCTCCAACACCAATACCAATTAAAATATATGGCCAGACTTTTTTAACAATGTCCCAAGTATAGCTTTTGGCATAGTTTAATCTCTGTGGCCAATTCATTTGTGGAAGTTTAATAGCATTTTTAGCTTGGTTTTGACGGACAAAATCAGCCAGTAAATGTTCTACTGGTAATTCACCAATAATTAAACCCGAAACAATAGCAATAATTACCCCACTTAAAACATAAATAGTGGCTATCTTCCAACCAAACATACCAAACAATAATACCAAAGCAACTTCGTTAACCATTGGTGAAGATACTAAAAAGGAAAAAGTGACCCCGAGTGGCACACCTACTTCCACAAAGCCTAAAAACAAAGGTACCGCACTACAAGAACAGAATGGGGTAATAATGCCAAACAAGGCGGCCAGAATATTACCAATGATTTTGTGTTTATGGGATAAAATATTGCGGATTTTTTCTGCTGGTAAAAACGAACGGATTATTGAAACGGCAAAAATGATAATCCCGAGCAAAATAAATATTTTAATTGTGTCAAAGATAAAAAAATTAACCGCACTCGCCAACAATGTTTTGGGTGCAATACTAAAAACTGAATAAGACAGCCAGTCGGCTAATAGTTGAATTGGGTAAAACATATTAGCATTTACCCCCACAAGAACAGCCACTAGTTTTTGGAGTAGGGTTATTGATAGTTGGTTTTATTAACTCAGGGTTAGATAACATTGCTTTAATTTCGACAACATCGGGAATACGTCCATAACTCATTACCTGCTCATTTATTACCAACGCTGGAGTACTCATAATGCCATAATTTATAATTAGCCCCATATCCGTTACTTTGTTGATTACAGCATCAGAACCCAATTCTTCTACTGCTTTTTGGGCGTTGGCTTCTAACCTTTTGCAATTAGGACAGCCTGAACCTAATATTTTAATTATCATAGCATTTTGGTTTTAAGAATAAATATAAATTATCTAATTGTTTGTTTAAGTTTTTATCATTCAATTCATAAAAAACTTTTAGACCTTGTTTGTTGGATTTTACCAAACCATATTCTTTCAATATTCCTAAATGATGTGAAGTTAAGTTTTGGGGTAAATCTAAAGCTGGCCAAATCTCACAGACACATTTAGACCCATCCTTTAACATACATAAAATACGCACTCGGTTTTCCTCGGAGATAATTTTTAGAAAGTCTACTGTTTTTTTAATATCGTTTGAGACTTTTTTGTTATTGCAACATTTGATTGGCATAGGTATAATTTAAGAGTATATCAATGGTGATTGATATTGTATACCAAAAACAAATATAGTACAAGTGTTGAATAATTTTTTAATTGGTTTTGATTTCTTCCTGAGGGTATAAAAAACTTCGCTATAATAAGTGAAGCTTTTCGACGTAGGGTCAGTCAGAACGCTTGGCAAACTTTTTACTTGAGTACATTTTACAAATATAGGTAGATAAGTTTGTCTAACAATGTGTAGTTTTTCATTATTTTATGATAGTAGTTCAATTCATGGTTGGAAGTCATCTTTTACCTCTATTAGTATGTGTATATATTCTTGCAAAAAAAATTCACTTAGGAGTCAAAGTGTGGTATAATTACCTCAGAAAAAGTCAGATAAAAAAATTTCAGATAGTTAATTAAAAATTGAATTATTTGATGATTTAATTTTGTGTTACAAAATAAATTAAAAATTTATTTTGGTGTTATTACAATAGCTGTTTTAGTCGGTTTTTTTTATTTTTCTTCTTCAGTTAAAGCTGTCAATTCTTGTACCTCCAATGCCACTGGTAATTGGAATGCAACCAGCACTTGGACAGGTTGTAATAGTGTTGTACCGCAGCCTGGTGATAGTGTTACTATTTCTTCTGGGAAAACAGTAACGATAGATAGTGGTTTAACTATTAATCAAATAGTAGATCTTACAATTGCCGGTACGCTTACGCAAAATAATACGTCCACTCAAATAATTTCCGGTACGTTAACTATTCAAAGTGGCGGTCTTTTAAATCATACTGCCAATACCACAGCGCTATCTAGGAGTGTTAATTTTTCCGCGGCAAATATTGATATACAATCTGGTGGCTCCATAAATCTCGATGGTTTAGGGTACAGTGGTGGTTCTTGGAATGTCTCTGGCAATGGTCCGGGAGCAGGTACTGTCATTGTCGATGGCGGTGGTGGCGGTGCCCATGGTGGTAATGGTGGAAATGCCAACAGTAGCAAAGGTTTTGGTGGCACGGCTTACTGTAGTATTAGTAATGTGGCCA
>CAILTG010000076.1 GCA_903837125.1 Candidatus Magasanikiibacteriota bacterium
TTAAAAAAAGTGAAAATAAAATACTTGGGCCCTCGTCAGTGGTACAAGTATTTTTTTATTATCCTAAATTTCCACTCTATATTTCACATTATCAGACGTTTATGGTTGCCTGATAATCAACCACTTACAACCTGACAAAACCTGACAAAAAGTCTCATGCCAAACTTATCAAATTTCCACCATTTCTCCCAATTTATAATCATTCTAAATTACTAAATCCTCCTAATTTATAATCATTCTAAATTGTCACTTATTTTAAACAATTATGAAAATTTTCACTATATTTGCACAATCACTTATTTTAAACAATTATGAAAATTTCCACTATATGCACAATAAAAAGGCTTAAATTTGCACAATCACTAATATTACACACAATGAGAAATTTGAAAATTTTGTTATTTTTGGCACTATTTTATAGTTGTACCAAATTAGAAATTCCAGACTCCACAGAGTCAGTCAATCCAACTTCAACAAGGACATATTTGTCAGATGTTCAATATGTTGATAGTTTGCAAATTTTCACCATGGCATCCCAAGAAAATTTGAAAGCTGCGCCAATTGTACCAAGGGTATATAGTATGACTACGTTTGCAATTCGTGACCAGGGTAGTTTAGGGTCGTGTACGGGTTTTGCAGGGGCTGAAGTGGTTGAGATTTTGTTTTACACTAAGACGAATAAGTTTGTACGGTTTAGTCCATTGTTTGTTTATTATTGTGAGAGGGTGTTAATTAATAAGAAGGTTGTTGCTTCTGATGGGGGATCCAGTGTTGGTAATGTGCCAATTTCTTTACAGAGGTATGGAGTCTGTTTAGAAACTTCTTATGTATATTCAGGGTTTGTTAATTCTATTGCATATAAAACTGCTCCAAGTGTTTCAGCTATGTCTGAGGGATTGAAGTATAAGGTTACAACATCTGGAAGTGTGTCAATTGGTGATATTGAATCTGCAAAGTATTTATTGCGTAGTAAGACTCCATTGGTATTAGGGTTTAATGTATATGATAATTCTAATTATAGTGTGTTTGAGAGGATGACAATTTTGAATTACACTTATAATCCATTGTCAACTAATGGAAGTGTTCTGTCTAATCTCAAATTATTAGGAATGCATGCTGTGGTTATAGTTGGTTATGATGATGTTAAGGGGGCATTTATTTGTCAGAATTCTTTTGGTGCATCTTGGGGTAATAAGGGGTTCTTCAATTTGCCATATAGTGTATTTAAGAGTAGTAGTATTGTTTCTTCAATTTATTTTTGTAAAATTTGAGTTATATGATAAGGTTTATTAAAAGGCAATTATTGCGTAGTTGGAACATCATCAAGGGTTATTGGGATATGATGTTATTTGAATTTATTAAAGATAGTGAATTCACAGAGATTGACAAGTATTTTGTTTGTGTTATGATGGGTATGTTTTTAGTTGTTTGGACTGCAATAGTAATTATGTTTATGCCATTAATTTTAGTAATGTTCAAAGATAATACTAGGATTGGATTTTAAATTTATTTTTGTAAATTGTAAACTAATCCTCATTGGTTGACTATATAGAGTACATTTGGTAGTTTGTATTTCTATTTTAATTTTTAAGTTTACAACTAAAGTTTTCAAGTTTTTATTTTTTTTGAGTTACCAGATGTAGGAGTCAGAGGGAAGGGGGTATTGAACTCGTATTGCACTCTAAGTATCTGGCTCCTTTTTTTTAATTTTTTAAGCACTATTACTTTATAAAAAATAAGTAAATAA
>CAILTG010000077.1 GCA_903837125.1 Candidatus Magasanikiibacteriota bacterium
AGGCCAATTTTTAACCTCCCAAAAAGGGATTTCTCACCCTTCGGGATTCGAAATTAAAAACCTATTCGATGAACCCGCCTGCTTGTATTTTCCACAACTTCTGATAAATTCCACCTTTTTTCTTAGTCAACTCTTGATGCGTCCCCTCTTCCACAATTCCACCTTTATCTATTACCACAATTCTATCCATTTTCATAATAGTTGAAAGTCGATGAGCAATTACAATTACTGTCTTACCTTTCATTAAATTATTTAAAGCATCTTGAATAAGTTGTTCTGATTCAGAATCAAGTGAAGAAGTAGCTTCGTCTAAAATTAAAATTGGCGCATTGCGTAAAATGGCCCGAGCAATAGCTACTCTTTGACGCTCACCGCCAGATAATTTTACTCCACGTTCGCCAACAAAAGTGTCATAACCTTCAGAAAATCCAGAAATAAATTCATGGCAATGGGCTAATTTGGCCGCCTTCACCACTTCTTCATCAGTGGCCTCTGGCTTACCATAACGAATATTTTCTTTAAGCGAACGATGAAATAAAATAGGATCCTGTGGCACCAAGCTGGTGTTGGCCCACAAACTTTCCAGTTTGACTTTGGCAATGTCTTGCCCGTCAATTAAAATTTTACCTTTGTTTACATCATAAAGACGTAACAAAAGCCTTACTATTGTAGATTTTCCTGCTCCCGAAGGACCCACCAAAGCAACTTTTTCATTCCCCAAAACTTGCAAATTAAAATGTGATAAAATTTGACGCGTTTCATGATAATTAAAAGTAACCTCAACAAAATCCACAGTTCTTTTTTTCACAGACAAATCTTTAGCATTTTTTACATCTTTTACTTGATGCTCAGTTTCCAAAATCTCGGTCATTTCCACAGCATCGGCCAAATCTTCATAAACATGCTGAATTACCCGACCAAAATCCCAAATATGTAAGACCAAATTAATTACATATGATTGAATCAACACAAAGTCACCTACAGTAAATAGGCCTTTTTGCCAAAAACCCAAAGCAAAATAAAACAAGCCAATTTCTAAAATAATGGTTAAAAAACCCTGGACAGCTTCAAAAGTATTGGAAAAATTCCAAGTTAGCAAACGTAAATCACACAGTTCTTTAGTGGCTTTGAAAAAATATTTTACTTCTCTACCATAACCATTAAATAATTTTACATTAACCTGATTAGTAAAAGTATCTGCTAAAATCGCGCCAGAACGAGAATCAGCTTGGCTACGTTTAATATCATAAGGTAATTTATATTTTACAAAAAACCAATTAAAAAGCAAAAAAATTAATATCCAAATTAATAGACCAAGACCCAAATAAATATTTCGATTAAGAACTACTACTAAAATCAAAACCACTTGCACTATTAATTGTAAAACATTAAAAACAAAACGATCAGAAATGGACTCAAACGAACGAGTAAAACGATTAACTTTTTTTACCAAAGAGCCAACAAAACTATTATTAAAAAATGCAAAAGAGTGCTTATGAATATAAGCAAAACAAGTTGCCGACAAATCAGCCAAAACCTTCGCTTGAAAATATGAAGCGAAATACATAGAAAAACGCCAGAGCACCCAGCCCACAAGTTCCCAAAGAGCCACCATCATCAACGTGCCAATTAAAGCAGCTAATAATAAATGTCGATCACCGGTTTGTGACAATAAATCAAAAAACCTTTTATAATATAACGGCACTATAACAGGTATAGCCGAGGCAAAAATGGTAGCAAAAAACATCACCAATCCAGATTTAGGATAGTGCTTCATGTGCTGCCAATAGTATTTAATTGTTAATTTTGTATTATTTTGCATAAACACCGAAAAGCCCTATTAAAGGGGTTCAGATAAGGAGACGTAATTTTAGCCAAATTGTTACAGTAGAAATGTGCCACGGCGCTTTCTACATTTTTCTTATTTAATATTTTTTGATTATTTATTCAACGACTTCATTATCTCTTGAAGTTGAGAAGAAGAAACCCCTTGCAAAACATTATTTAATTGTTCGGTTTTTACTGCCCCGTTATTTGTTCCACTTAACAAACCAGAATACTCTTTCCAGTATGGTGTAAGCAAAGGCACTAAATAAACTATACCCAAAATTGTGGGAACCAAAATTATTAACCATTTCAAAATTCCACCCCAAATAATTAAATTCAAACGATATTTTATTTTTTTATTTTGTTCATAAACCACCTCGGTCCATTTGATGCTTTTTTCAACAAGCGATTTTAAATCGTCAGGCTTTTTAATTTCCCCATCTGGAATTTCAATTTTTTCAACTTTTTTTTCTTCGGACATAGTATAAAATTTACAATTATCAATTTTCAATTACCAATTGTAGTCCATTGAAAATTGATCATTGTAAATTGATAATTAAAAAATTAAAAATAATCACATTACTTTATTTTTTGCCTTTTTTTCTCTTGCAACGATTTAACCACACTTTGAAATTTATCTACATCTTCAAACGCTCGATAAATGGAAGCAAAACGTACATAGGCCACTTTATCAAATTTTTGTAGATGTTTCATTACTAACTCGCCTATTTCTTTAGAAGTAATTTCCCGCTTTTTCTTTTTTTGAATATCACGTTCAATGGCATGAATCATCTGATCAAATTTTTCTTGAGTATACGGTCTTTTAGTTAAAGAACGAACAATACCACTCTCAAGTTTATTCCTAGAATAAGATTCTCTTTGGCCATCTTGTTTAACTACCACAATATCTAATAATTCGGCCTCTTCTACTGTAGAAAAACGATAAGCGCATTTTTCACATTCTCGACGGCGTCTAATAGCCAGACCATCTTGAGTTAAACGTGAATCAACGACCTTAGTTTCATGATGACGACAAACAGGACAAAACATAATGAGAGTTATAAAGTTTATAAAGTTATCCCGACCTCGAAGGTCGAGGATCCTCGATTTCGAATCGGGATAAAGTTCATAAAGTTTCGACAAACCAATTACAGTATAGCATTTAAAAAAAACAAAAACAAACCCCTTTTTACAGGGGTTATTTTATCGTACTTTATTAACTTTAAAAACTTTATGAACTTTACAAACTATCGCCTACATACCCATCTTTTTTCTAATAAAAGCCGGGATTTCCAAATCATCATTGTCATTTTTTTTAGTAGATATTGGAGTTAAGGGTTTGGATAAAACTACTGGCTTTGCGGGCTCTGTTTCTTCCTCTAGCACCACACTAGACGCTGCCCTAGAAAAAAAACTACGCTTGAATGATTCTTTATCTTCAATTGACGCTTGAGCTGAAGTTGTCATTGGGGCTGAAACGGGCTGCTCAACAGGTTTTTTCTTTAAAAAAGAATTGGGAGAATAAAAAGATTTAGGAGAAGTAAAAAACGTTCTAGCAGACTCTTCTTCTCTTTTGGATCTTTCTCGCTCATCAAAACCTGTAGCCACCACCGTAATTCTAAGCTCATCACCCATATTTTCATCAATCACTGCGCCAAAAATTACTTTGGCATTTTCATCAGCCGAACTGGTAATAACTTTAGCTGCTTCTGCAACTTCTTGCATACCCAAACTAGGACCACCAGTAATAGTAAAAAGAATACCTCTGGCCCCGTCAATAGAAATATCAAGAAGTGGACTGGAAATGGCTGCTTTAGCCGCTTCAGTGGCCCGATCTTCACCCTTGCCCAACCCTATGCCCATTAAGGCCGAACCAGTATCTCTCATAATTGCTTTGACATCAGCAAAATCCACATTAATTAAACCAGGTACAGTAATAATTTCTGAAATTCCTTGCACCCCTTGGCGCAACACCTCATCTACAATTTTAAAGGCCTCAATTAAAGTAGTTTTTTTATCAATTATTTGTAAAATTTTATCATTCGGTATGGTAATAATAGTATCCACCTTGCGTGCCAATTCTTCATGAGCTTTTTCCGCAATTAACTTACGCTGTGGACCTTCAAAAGTAAAAGGTTTGGTTACCACAGCAATAGTTAAAGCCCCACATTCTCGAGCTATTTCAGCTACAATAGGCGAAGCCCCAGAGCCAGTTCCCCCACCCAATCCACAAGTTATAAAAACCATATCAGTGTCTTTGAGCATTTCTCTAATTTCATTCTGTGATTCCTCTGCGCTCTTTCTACCCAATTCTGGATCCATTCCCGCACCTAAACCTCGGGTTACAGCTTTGCCAATATTCAACTTATGAGGTGCACTACTATGATGTAAAGCCTGGACATCAGTATTCATGGCCACAAAATCTACACCCCTAATTCCCGACTTTACCATTCGGTCTATAGCTGATCCTCCTGACCCCCCCACTCCTATTACTTTAATCTTTGCAAAAGTTTCAATTTCCGGTTTAACTTGAGGCATATAATTTTTTTAATCCCGAACGAAGCGAGGGATCCCTTTTCAATACACTTAAATCTGCACTATTTAAATATCTCTTTTATGTACTGGAAAGGGATTCCTCGCCCGCCGGGCTCGGAATTAATCTGAACACTTTTTGTATTCAATCTTTGTTAAATAAAACAAGTGGCTTCCGCCACCCTTATAGTGTATATTTTTTGTGCTCAAGTGTCAAAGAGTAAAGTGTTGATAACTATTCATTCCAACACCCTAGCACCTTAACCTTTGAATACACAAGCACAAGGACGGAACAGCTGTAAATTAAAAACACTCTTTTGGAGTGCTTTAGTGCTGAGGTGCTTTGGCGCTAGAGTGTCAGGGTATCAGTGATTTAAACCAATTTTTAACATGACTAGTCACTTTACCCACATTCTTTAATCTACGCCCCATTTTTTTAGCATTGCCATTTTGTAGCATTGCGCCCCACTTCACCAAACCCACAGCTGTAGAAAAAGATAAATCATTTATTTTTTCGGTTACACTTTTTATATCTATAGGAAAACCTAAAGAGGCTGGCAATCTTAATTTTTCTTTGGCCAACTCTACCAAGCCCACCATTTTTGAACCACCACCAGTAAACACAATACCTGCTGGCAGAAGACAACTTCTACCCACTTTGGCGAACTCTTGATCAACTTTTTCCAAAATTTCTTCCATTCTAGCTTCAATTATTTCAGCAATATATTTTCTACTCACTTCTTCACTTATTTCTGCCCCAGCCGCGGCTAAATCAATTGCTTCTTTTTTAGGAATGTCACGCGAAACACATTGTCCATAATTTATTTTTATTCTTTCTGCCACATCAATAGAAGTGCGTAACCCTATGGCCAAATCATTGGTTACATGTTCTGAACCAACTGGCAAAACTGCCAGGTGCAAAATATCGCCTTCTTCATAAATTATCATGCTGGTAGTAGCACTACCAATATTTACTACGGCTACTCCTAACTCCTTTTGCCGAGAAGTTACAGCCGCTTCTCCAGTAGCCAAAATTGACAATACTAAATCATCTATATCCACACCTGTACGATAAACCGCTTTGGTTAAATTCTTAATATTGGCAGTTGGTGCTTGAATTATTTGTGCATCCACTTCTAAACGAATACCCGTCATGCCCACTGGATCTTTAATACCACTTTGGCCATCAACCCCAAAAGTACGAGGAACCACATGAAGAATTTCATAATTTAGAGGTGAGGCAATAGTACGGGCCGCCTCTACTGCTCTAGCCACATCTTCTACACCAATCTCTCCATCTGATTTAGCCACCGCCACCACTCCCTTGCTTGGCTGACATAAAGTTTGCAGACCAGAAATTCCCACCCACACATGCTCAATCGGCACGCCAATTTGATGTTCAGTTTGCTCTAAAGCATTGGAAATAGATGAAACGGTCTCCTCAATACTGGTTACAATTCCTTTATGTACCCCTTCGGAAGGCACCTGGATCAAAGAAATTATCTGCAAATTCAACTGTTCACCCGGACCCAAAACCGCCTGCCCCACGGCAATGCGCACAGCGTTTGAACCAATCTCTAAGCCAGTAATCAATTCGTTAGTTGTTTTTTTGGCAACCATAAATAAAAATTATTTCCACTTCGCTATTTTAACATTATTATTTAAATAAAACAAGAAAATGCGGCCAAAATATTACTAAACCAATTAACAAAGCGCTAAACGATGCCAAAAAAACCATCGCTGCCATAATATCCTTAATTATCTCAATCTGGAAAGACAATCTAGGTTTCAACAAATCAACAAACTTTTCCAAAGCACTATTTAATAATTCCAAAATTAAAACAATGGTTATTAAAAGCAAAATAACTACTATTTCGGCATTACGAAGATTAAAAAGCCAAATCATTGCCAACACTAGCACCGCCAAATAAACCTGTACTCTAAAATTCTGCTCATTAGCAAAAACATACTTTACCCCTCTTAAAGCGTCCTTAAAACTTTGTTTTAAACGGTGCAAATTCATCATAATAACTTTTTTACCAATTTTTTTACCATAATTTCTTGAATTTTAAACATTTTTTCTTTAGCCTTTTTTTGCTGATGATCATAACCCAACAGATGTAACACCCCATGCACCAACATCCTTACCATTTCTTCTTGAGAAGTTACTTGATATATTTTTGCTTGACTAACTATTTGTGAAGGGCAGATAAAGATATCACCCAACTCATTTATTTTTATTTCATTATTAGCAAAACCAAAAGATAATACATCAGTTACCTTATTTTTTCCACGATATTTTTTATTCAATCTCTGTATTTCCTTAGCACTAACCAAAATTACGCTTACTGTCCCCTGCCTTTGCTGTAAATTCTTTAAAACAAAAAAAACTATTTTTTTAATCTTTATTTTGGAAATTATCTTTCCTGCAGTTATTAACTCATAAACATTGCATTCCATATACTCTTTTTTAAATCGTACTACTAACAGAAGTACTAGAGACTGATGGAACTACTACTGGCTGTAAATTGTTGACTGAAGAACTACTAAGAGTCGGCTCTAAAACCATTGGTTTTTGATCGGGTACTGTGGCGGAGAGCAGAGAGGAACGAAAACTATTTACCATCATTTGCATAAGATTACGATAAAAGATAGAGCCACTGTTCACTGGATGATAAATTAAGACATAAACTTTTTTATCTTTTTCAAAATAAGTTACCAGTTTATCCAAACGCTCATGACCCTCTTCTTGAAAACGATTAGTATAAGAAATTAAATCTGTATAATGTTGTCCTTTGGCCATTCGGGCAAACCAATTGGCAAAATTCTCCCCTGACTCTTCTTGATAAGTTTCAACTGAAATAAAATCTCCATTGGCAGCGGTAAAAATCACTTCATTCTGTGTTGAATCAACAGCTGCCGGCAACCAATTCGCTGGATAATATATTCGATAACTCCAAACTGAATTCACATAATCCTTAACTAAACCAGAATCTATTATTTTAACCGGCGCAAAACCCAAGGGATTATATAAATTATTTACTTCTTGTCCGTCATAATAACCATCACCATCAGTATCCCACTTTCCCGGATCAGTTCCCAAAACTGTTTCCTCAACATCATTTAAATTATCATTATCTGTATCCACACTATTAGCTGAATTAATTTCTGGAAAGGACAAAGGTAACTCATTTAATGATGGAGCATTACTGGCGGTGCTAGAAACAGGTACAACAGTTTCTGGCGTTTCAATAACCGGGTTATCCGTAGGGATAATGTTATTTGTTTCAACTATAGTATTTTTTTGAACCACTGGTTGAATTGTTTGTTTATTCTTATTCGCTAGATTTATATAATACCAAGAACTCAAAACCAAAAATAATATCACCACCCCTGCCAAACCTAAATACCAAATCTTTTTATTTTTTAGCAGGGCACCGGTTGGAACACCAGCATCAACCAAATCTCCAATAATCTTTTTTTCTTTATTTTTTTTCAACACCATTGATTGATAATGAACTACTGGATCTTTTCCACCATAAAACTCATCAGGAATTACCTGAATTTTTAAGTTACTATCTTTTTCATCTTCTTCTTTTACTTTCTTTTTAAATGGCCACATAATAATTATATATAGCAAACAAAAAATTTTATATTGTTGAAGTGGTGGATGTAGGTGGTTGAAACAATTTACCAGCACCAAGTGGATTATAACCACTCTTTACCTCTACTCCATCGGCATAGCCATCACCATCAGTATCAGTTTTTAAAGGATCAGTTTTCCAAACATTCACTTCATCGCCATCACTCAAACCGTCACCATCAGTGTCCCAATTTTTTGGATCAGTACCTAGTTTCACTTCTGTGGCATCATCCAAACCATCGCCATCAGTGTCTACTGTTTCTCCAAATAAAACCTGACTGTCATTTGAATTAGATACTGTTTCAGTACTTGAAGAAACACCAGAATCAACAGCCACTGGTAAAACCACTTGGGCTGATTCGTCATTAGTACCCAACTCAGGAACAGTAGTAGTTGTTTCATTAATATTATTAAGTTGATCTACTGGCTTATTTTGACCCTCTATAACTTGTCCACCAAATTTTTGATAAGCCCACCAGCCTCCCCAAATTACTCCCAAAATTACTAAAATCACCACTATTACCATTAACACCTTGGAAATAATTGGACCTTTAACTTCATAAGTCTCCGACACCGCTGGATTATCTGTCTCCCTTACATCTTCAGGCATTATTTTATATTGTGGCGCAGGTGGAGTTGATATTATTGGAGAAGCCGTTTTGGATGGTTGTTTAGGTTTTAAGACCCCCACCCCCAAAGCTGTTTTTAATTCAGCTGTTTCCTCTCCTCCACTTTCTTCTTCCCGATCGTCTATTCTTGCTAAAATATCCTCTGGTTCGCCCAGTGGTAAATTCGGTGGTGGTAATCCCGGGCCATTTTGAATTGATTGATCATCAAACATACGAGTGTTAGTTATAAAGTTAAAAAGTTTGTAAAGTTATCTTACTATTTTTTTCCTGGCCCAAGCGGATTATAACCGCTCTTCACTTCCACACTATCGGTATAGCCATCGCCATCAGTATCAGCTTTTAAAGGATTGGTGCCTAAAATTACTTCTTTGCCATCGGCTAAGCCATCACCATCAGTATCAGCATTCTTAGGATCAGTACCTAATTTTATTTCAATACTATCAGCCAAACCATCATGATCAGTATCAAAATCTTTATAACCATCTAAACCATATTTTTTATTTTCTTCAGCCGTTAAGCCATTAATAATTTGTACTGGTCTTATTGCTTTTACAGTGGTGGTAGTCACCACATTAATTTTTCCAGACTCAACTGGTATCTTAACAACATTTTTTGTTTTCAAAACAACATAAACAAAAATAGCAACAACTATTACCAATATCACTGCCACTAAAATAATTATTTTTTTTCTGTTAAACATACTTGTTTAAATTGATCAGCACCAACTAACTTTAATAATCTAAAATTATGGGTAGGGAGTAAATTCCTTTACACCGGCAAAATCAGAAACTAATCGTCCGTTAGAACAGCTTCCATTGGGACAATCAGGGAAAAAAGTGCCATCAGCTTTTTTATATTGAACATCCTGACGCTGATATTTACCACTAGCAACATTTTTTACTAAATTAAATACATGCCAATATTGATCTCCGGCAGAAAACCCTTTATCATTATCAGCCTTACTAAAAGTATATGTTGAAGTCGGACCAAAAACTGAATACTGTTCATCTTGGCCCGGATGAAACTCATACACATCCACATACAAAGGAAAATTAGGCTGATTACGATATTCGCCAATTGGTGTTATTTTAGTGCCTGATAAAGCCCCAAACTGATCCACAGAAAATGAATACGTTCCGGTGGCATTTCTCGTATCAATAATAAATCCATCAACATAATTAACTTGGTCTACCTTAGCAAATTTATAAGGATAAACATAAATTCCACCATAATTATAATGAAGATCACCACAGCCAGTGGGGGTAGAACTAGCAAAATTAGCGTAATTACACACTGCACCATCAAGAGCAGCCTGCGAAAGATTCACTGGATAATAAGCAAATATTTCATCATTTTGCACATTACCATAAAATTCTTCCTCTCTTTTTACACCAACACCGGGAGCATATCTCACTACCACTCCAAAAACACCCTCAGGCATAGCCCGAGAAATTACCAGTTCTTTACTTATTTTAGGAGATTCACCATTTACTTGATAAGGAAAGAAATCTCCTTTTAGCCTCAGAGAAGAAGAATTGGCATTATAATCAAAGCCATTATTTGATGGAAAAATATTATTATAATTAAAATACAAGAAATACTCGTCTTTACACAATTGATTTGTTTGCAAACCACGAAAATTACTTTCCCCCACTTCTAATCCTAAAAGAGAATTACCATACTCTGGAGGTACCATAGTGTTAAAAAGACCAACATTTCTACCTAAATAAGCATTAAAACCTACTGGTGGAAATTTTCTATACAAGCCCACAGTATAATTATTATTATAATAATATTTCCAATATTGAGGTAAAGTAGGGTCTACCAAATCACCATAAAAAGGATTCAACAAAGTAATAAAAGGCTTACTGGGAATATTCTCTGCCGACTTACAATCCACACAATTGTCTTGCTCACTTAAACAATTTGCAGAACAAGAATATGCATCTTTGTCGTTACATTTGCTTGGAAGTTGAGCAACCGGTCCACTAGCCCCTTCTCCATAAGAATGAACCACTGTACCATCAGCGTTTGTATCACAAACCTCATAACCATGGTCACCCTTTGTCACATCTCCCATATCATCAATCACTCCATTACCGCAAAATCCTGTTGGATCAACTGTTACCACTTTTTTGCAATCAAAAGAACAATAAGAACAAGATTTGTTATAGCCGGATTTACAAGCCACACCATTTTGTGAACCATTATCACAAACCTCAGGATTATCAGTACTAATGTCCACACCTTCCACAATGCCATCACCACAAACCTGAGGCAACGGAGTTTGACTAGTACATATGGCGCTACAAGTGCTGGTAGGTGTACCATTATCTTTACCTTTATCACACTGCTCACCAGACTCGCGGTTCCCATTGCCACAAACTGCTAAATTAATTTTATTAGTGCAATCACTATTACAAGTACTGCCTGGTTTACCATTATTTAAGCCCTCATCACATTCCTCATAAGGATCATCTTTGTGATTGTCTCCACAATAACCACCTGGCTTTTGACAATCCCAAGCACAAGATAAATCTTTATAATAATTATAAGACGCCCCAAAAATTTGATGAGCGGGTTTAGGAACACAGGGACCAAAATCAGAAGAAGTAGCAAACCAATCTAACCAGTCGCTAATAATAGAGAATTTATTTTTAGATAAAATTTTATTAACATCAGTCGGAACCTGACAATCATCATTTGTTTTACATAATATTTGTGGATCATTTTGACAAACTTGCCCAGAAGTTAAATAAGTTGTATCAAGAGCGCGACTAACCAGATTATGATAGAAAAGACAGGAATATTCACCATTACAACTAGTGGTTTCTGCTTTTCCTCGATCAGACGATAATACATCTCCAAAAAGTAAACGGGTAGATAAATCTTTTGCATTACAAGCAGAGGCTTGTAAACTATCAGAAGATTTTTCCCACTGTGTTGTTCCTTTTAAAGAAAAGGGCTCTTTATACCTGGAAGATTGTTTATAAGCAGAGGCGATGTTGCTATACCCCTCATCAAAATGAAAACCCAGTAACAAATCACCAACATTGGGATCAGAATAAGAATGCTTTGCTCCTTGTTCATAATTATTCTGAATACTATCACTACTCAAGTCATTGCTATAAATTCTAAATTCATCAACATCACCTTTGGTAAACAGACTATTTCCAGTGGAAACAAATCCTCCAAGATAAATTGAACTGGTTGTTAAATCAATGTTTATTGAACCACCTCCAACAACACCATTCACATAAAGAGTACCTTGTTGTCTAATAGAATCATAAGCAAAAGCTAAAAATGTCCATTCATTCTCCCCTATTGTATTTAAACTCTTTAAATGAATAGTTGAGGTATTAGAATTTATTTGTGAAGCAACATCAATATTTAACTTATTATCTGTAGTATTTTTATAAGTGGTTATAGAAAGTTTTTTAGCAGGTTGATTTTGGTCAATAATTGTCAATAATTGATTTTTTGGATGCCCAACAATGTCAGTTAATTTAACCCACATTTCAATAGTAAAATTTTTAGGCATTTCAAATTCACCACCATATTCTGCATAATCTTTAGAACCAGAAAAAACCAGAGCTGATGTGCAGTCAAAATTTTCTGAACATACTCTACTTGAAACATTGGTACAAAAACCTACAGACTTTCTATAATTAACATAAACATTATTAATTGGATGAATAGTTGGAGAAGAAACAGCTTTAAAAGTATTTTCACAATATTCAAGCGGTTTACCAAGGTCTTGATCAATTTGGCCATTACCACAATAACCACTGAACAATCCTAGACAATCAGTTGCACAATGTCCATAAGTGCCATTTTGCGCGCCATCATCACATTTCTCGCCTGGTTCTACCAAACCATTTTTACAGGTGCTTAAAGACTTACATTCACCAAACTGCCAACGGCACAAATTATCACAATGTTCACTGCCAAGAACATAACCAGGAACATCTGAACATTGGACAATATTTGTCACATAACCCACACATTGACTTGTTAATTTGGGGAACCAAGTATCATTAACTTTGCCAACGCAAGCAAACCTCGTTCCTATTCCGTTTGCACCAAAATAATTATTTATAAAATCACTTCCTGTTGAAGTTACTACTTTCACAGCATAACCACTTCTCGTAAGTTCACCACCAAATAATCCTCCGAGTTGAATTTCATTAGCTCCTAAATAAGTAGCAGTAGATTGGCAATCAGCATCAGTATCGCAAGAAAAATATTCAGTCTCTTTTGAATTAGCATCTGGATTTTTAATAATACTCAAATCAAGCAATTTTAAGTCATCCCCATCTTGCTTATCAACAGTACAAAATGATGTTTTCAAACTGTGACGATAATGTTCACTTCCATTTATAATAGTTGCCTCATAATAACCACAACTATCATTATTAATACAAGTTGAAGGTGCAGGAAGTACTTCTGATACTCCCAGACTAGAAGTAACATAGCAAGTACCATATCTACTAACAACAACCCCCCTACTAGAGGTAACTGAAGAACCTGGCGGATCACAATCCTCACCTACCTGAACTATACCATCACCACACTTACCCACAAATGGACTATAAGATTGTCCTGGTGTGCACCATGGATCAGTGGAAAAATGATCAGGGTTCATTACATAATTACCCACCACCTCAGTATCACTTTTGGAAAAATACTGTAATGGAGTATGCAGAACATAATTTTCAGCTCCTCCAGGGGTGGTGGTACCTACATATTCGTATTCAGAAACACTGGAATAAACCGGACAAGAATAAGTGGAGCTAGCCGCATTCCAACAAGTATTAGGATCGGCTTTAGGATCGCTACATTTTATCCAATTATCAATTGGATCAATTTTATTTAAATGCAAAATATTATACCAAGAGGCCCATTTGGAAACTGTATAACCTGGAATAAACGTGCCAGCTGCTAAATTTGGACTCTTAGTACCATAACCTTCCAAATTTTGCATGGCAGTTTTAATATTCGGTAAAACAGTATTTATATCTGTATAAAATTTGGTTCGAGAATTAGAACAAATGCCATTATTAGTATAAATTCCATTAGCATCGGTTTTGGAAGTACCAGAAACCAAGTCATGACAATCCCAATCAGTTTTACAAGCATCATCAGAAATAATAGCCCGAGTGGAAGAAGGCAATATCTGTCCTATTACCAAATGTGGTGTGTCAGTGGACAAACAATAATTAAAATCTTCAAGATTAGTATTAAATTTCCAAGAATTTATAAGTTTTGTGAAAACCGCTTGAGCTTCTTGGCTAGCCCCACTACTCAAACCTAATTGATAAATATCATGAGTAAGTGGACTGCCTGTATAATGATAATTTAAAGCACTAATATAATAATTTCGGCCATCAGTTATCACATCATCACCATTATAATTACCATTGTCAATTTTCCCGGATTGCATACTGACGGTATTAGAAAAATGCTGATTATACCAACTTCTGGCACTTTGAGAACTATCATTACCATTGCTATCAAGATTCTTAAAAATCTGCAAACCAATAGCGTCACCAGTAGAAGTGCTAAATAATAAATAGCGTTTTTCGGTGTCTGGAGTTAAAGCTGAAGAAAAAGTAGAAGCAGCTAAAACAGCACCCTCACAAGAATTAGTTATGGGTAACCAAGGCGCTGTTGGAAGGCAAACTTCCGAAAGATCAGTAAGACAATCAGCATCTGTATTGCAAGATCGATAATCTTTACTATATTTAGGAGGAAAATCAAAATCGTCTGCTTTTCTGCAAAATTTGCCAGTTGTTGAAAATAATAATTTGCAATTATTATCACTCAAAACCTGAGCAGATCCTTTCTCCGGACAATTAGCATTAAAACCTGGCGCTGGAGGACCACCATTAATCCAAGGCATATTATAAGCTGGAAGACAATCAGTATCTGTATTGCAAATAGCGCCACCAAGAAGGCAAACTCCTGACTGTGCTACCACATTTTGCTTGGTAACATCCAACAAGGTAAACAACGGCAAATCGTCATCAGTGGTATCTGAACTTCCCGCATCAGCACAATAACTTAAGCTAAAATTATAATCATTATCTTTAAAAGGAAAGTTTGGTAGCGCTGGCCATGGATTATTACAAAAATAAGCCATTAAATCGGTGGTACCAGTAAAAACTGGCAGTTTGGTAGCAGAAATATCAGCATCTACCACGGCTTTGGCCACAGCAATTTGTTCGCCCTCCAAATTTCTCACGCCGATAATCACCTTATCAGTATTGGTAGGAGTGCCTGTCAAAGGAATGTTAAAAATTGGACTATTCTGTGGTGCCCATTCCCAATACCAATGATAAGCTGGCGTTGGCACAATCTGCTGACCATTGTCACTTTCAGTTATAGCTTGAAAAGAAGAAGTAACATTAGGTTTTTGGAATAAAAACTCACCAGGCTCCACAGTAACCGCTCTTAATTTACAAATTTTATCACTGGTATTAAAAAGCCAAATATCATCTAAAGTGCTAGTGGTGTCTTTTCCTCTAATTCCCACCCCATTAATATCAGTTATTCCGCCTTTGCCACCTCTTAAGACTACTGCATAAGTAGAGGTACTGTTTAATAAATCATTAATATACACAGCCACAGTAGAAGAAACTGGCATGGTGGTAGAAGCCACACCATTAACCATGCTCCAATGATCTGTAACTTTATAAGTCGCGGCCACTTCTCCAGTACACCAAGTATAATTTGTAAAAAAATTTTTATCTAAATAGGTAGCCCAAGTTGGTTCACCAAACAGCCAGGCAAAAAACGATTTTATATAATGCCAAATTTTATCTAAAAATCCCATTGGAATTGAAGGATGCTTTAAGGAATCAGACAAACCCAAAGCACGATTAACTAGATTAGTAACATCCGTGGTGGTAGCATAAATTGAAATTAAACAATCATAAGTTGAATAATTATGCCCGTTGGCAATAATAATATTATTTTTTAAACTGTTAGGATCAATTCTTTTATCAAAATCAACACTAATAAAAGTATTGCGGCAAACCAAACCAGCGCCGTATATACTTGCACCATCTATTGGATATTCAGACTTTCTTTCTGGCCTAGCTGAACAACAAGAGTTTCTGGCCACACCCCAAGCATTGGTTGAAGAGGCATGATTCATTTCCATGTCTGTAGGTAAACAATCGTTATAATAACCATAAGCATCTTGAATATTATTTTCTTGATGTCCACATTGCAAATGATAAGTAGAAGTGCCAGTAACATTTTTGCTCATGAGCGTGGTAGAAGTAAACACGATTCCATTAGCAGTTTTTCCATAGATAATAGTGGTGTTGGCTTTGGCAGTGGTAGTGGCTTCTAAATAATTAGCACCTTCTTGTGGCGACCCGCCACCTACAGCCGTAGCTACCTGAATCGGACCTTCACCAAGCGAGCCTGTTGGTTGATGATCAAATTCACACGCACCAAATTCTCCTGAGCTCTTAATGGCATCACCACACATTGTTGAGGACGGACTAGCCAATAAAGAAGAACCAGCTAAAGTACAATCATTGGCACAACCAGCAGTTCCTGGGGTGCAATAAAAACCAAAACTAGAATTTTTTATTTGACTGTTGGGATCAGCTTTTGTTTCTTCACATAAATTATTCAAAACACACCAATCAGAACAAAGTGCTAATGAAGAAGTAGCTACACTAATTGTAGTAGAAGCACTTGGATCATTAGGATCATTGCCAGTTAAAATTCGTAAATGATGCCCATCAATAATCTCGCACTCCTCACCTGCTTCTATTTTACCATTACCGCAAACACTTTGAGCTTGGGCACATTCTGTTGGATAAAGAGAAGAATGATCTGCTTGCATACACCAATATTTGCTCAAAGGCACACCAGTATGCAAACAATGATTAGTACAACTTAAATTACTTTTAGCAGTAGTAGTTACTAAAGCAGTATCACAAGTTTCACCCCAAGTCACTCCCCCGCTACCGCACCAAGAAATACTAGTATTCCCCAAAGGCGGAGTTTGTGAAGAACCTTTCCACAAACATTTATCATTACAATAAGCTTTTTGAGTTGGGTTTCCTGGATCGCACATTTCTCCTGCAGTGCTACTCCACTGACCATCACCACACAAACCCAAATTTGCAGTGGAAGTGGTAGAAGTAGCTTTAAGATTTCCTGGACGTAAACAATTTAAATTACAACTCACACCGGCAATTTCTCCAGATGCGTCAATATCACAATCTTTACCCGGTTCGTCAGCATTACCATCGCCACAAAGTACTGGCACTGAACCTCTAGGCACATCTGCACCTTTTAATAAACAACTTAAATTACAATAAGGATGCATGCTGGTAATTGGCGGAGCAGGAAAATGAGTAATGCTGGCCACAATATTACCAAAAGGTTTAGTAATATCCCAAATCCAACCATAATTCCAAGGGTTTAGACGTTGACCACTGGCATTACACATATCTGGAGCGGTTCGGGGAATTGAGATGTATTTATTGCGATGGCCCACAAAATAAGCAATAAATGGATCTGGCTCTACTGCCACATTCTCAGCGATACAATAACCATTGACTACTTTAGTTCTAAATTTCCAAGTAAAATCTTCCAAAGGTTTTCCTGGATCAATGGCACCAGTGTCTGGATTAACTCTACCAAAAGATCTCATTGAACCAGACATAGTGTGAGTTGGGTCTTTACTACTAACAGTCACTCTATACCAAGTATTTTCATTAAGCGGCAGACCACTAACAGTTACTTCATACTGCATTGGATCATCTTTGCCAAACTGATCATCTAATATTGGATGATAACCAGTGACTGAATCACAAGTTTCATCAATACATTGATCAACAATAAAGGCGGCCAAGCCATAGGTGGAAGTCATCATGGCCCGACTAAATTTCACGCCAATTGTGGCATTGGTACAGGCCTCGGTACATAGAGGCCATTCATCTATTACGCGTGGCGGACCCAAATCAATCTTCAAAGTGCTGGTGGCTTCAATAGTACTAGTGTTGCTGTTCTGTACTAATTTGGTAACTACAAAACTGTCTATAACACCACGTAATGATTGATTTCCACCCACAGCTCCACCCTCAAAATAATAATTACCGGAAATTTTACCAACAACTTGATTGCCATTAAGCACAACACTACTAACAACCACCCCATTCTTTACTAAACTTAAATTACCTGATTCATTTTTTTGAATTAAATATTCTCCTGTTGAATTAGTATTGAGATGTTCTAAAAAATTAGAAGTACCATTATTATAAGATTCCCGGTAGTTAAAATAACGATTCTTTAATTCATAAGTACTTGAAGTGTAAACATCACTTATATAAACATCAGATCCATCACTCAAAAACAAGCTACGTCTCACCATCCAATCTTTATCAGCATTTTGAGAACCAATATTAATAATAGTGGAGGAAGATAAATCATTAAGTTCATAAACAATTTTTAAAGTGTAAGAAGCAAAAGTATTAAAATCTCCACCAACTAAAGTACTAGTAGTGATAGGGGTTGTTAACGGCTGGCCATTATTAATATTCTTTAAAACATCAACTGTTTCGACATATGACAGTCCTGTGGTGGTCGCTAAAATGGTTACTCCATATGGCGCATCTTGTAAAGCTGTGGCTGTACCGCGACTACTTCTGTAATATGGTGACAAAGGTGAGGAAGTGGCGGTGGCAGTATCACGATTACTGGTGTTCCAGGCCCAATTGTAACTATCCACATTCAAAACAATACACTCTTGATCACCTCTACCCCAAAGAAAATAATAAAATAATAAAGTTGGCTGCCAAAAATCTTTTAAGGGACCCAAATTATGAGTGGTGTGTTCAGTAGGATTCATGAAAGCGTCTTTTAATTCACAACGCTTGTTAGTAGCCCCGGTTTTAAAATCATAATAATAAGCAATACCACCGCCCGGATAGTCTTTTAAAGGACGGGTAACGTCTAAATTAAAAGATTTCTGCATTGTTTGGCCGGCACCATAAATTGTTTGCAGAGTGGAAGAAATACTGCCAGCCAGTGTTACCCGATACCAAGTATTAGCAGTCAAAAGTTTTTGGGGAGTGGCCGATGAATCAGCTTTAAATATTTCCAATAATGTACTATTACCTAAAACTAAACTTAATTGACTTCCATCAACCTGATTAGTGTAAGTTCCACAAACTGGTTTATCTCCACCACCACATTTATAAACCCTTACTGTACTAGTATTTATAGAATTAACATTAATACCGGCCGTAAATTGCAAAGAAATTTCGGCATTAAGACAAACATTATCTCCCCCACGCCAATTTTGCCACGGTACTGGCGAAGGATATTGATTGTCAAATCCGCCTGTAAACCAATTGGCCTGGTCACAATGTTCTAACACTCTAGGAAGATAAGGAATTCTGCCAGTGGTAAAACGCCAAACATAGCCGGCTGATTTAGTTTGCCCGGCACAAGCTGTAGTATTAAGGCGCCAAATTCCCATATCCAGTCCTTCAGTACAGCACTGATAGGCTGAATTTACTTTCTTACCGTCTGGTGCAATTGAAGAGGGTAAATTGCAATCATCTACAACGTAATCATAATCATTACCAATTTCTCCTTGTGAAACAATCTTAATGGGATTTTTTCCTTTGACCATAGTGTACCTTGTGACTAGATCCACTGGAATAGCCGTATTAATCAAGGTATTACTATCACTGGTTGGAAAAATAACTGAAGCGCCATTCTGATCTTTATAATCTTTAGAATTCAACCAAGTAAAAACATTGGTAAGAGCAGCATTTTTCCAAAAGAAATAAACTATTGGATTGGTTCCAAAATTAATACCTTTAATTGCCAAAAAATTACCGGTTGCCAAAGGCGCCGGGCCGTGGCTAGGTTCAATCGCACAAATGCCAGGCAAAGGATTTCCTTTTCTGACAGTAAATGGAGTATCACCATCAGATTTAAATTTATTCTGATCTCCACGTACCAAAGTTACAAATTTTTCCAATAAATCTAAACTTTCTTGACTGCCTTTGGTAAATTGCAATTTATTAACATTTACGCCTACCCCACCGTACCTTACTGTTCCGGTTGGCGTAACACTAGATGGTTGTCCGCTTCCTGGATTGGTAGTTGTAGAATAAACTAACCCGACACTATCAAACAACCTTAAACCACTACTGTCTGAATCTATTTTTATAACTTGATTAGTAGAAGTGGAAATTTCTTTGATAACAGCAAACTCACCTGGATTTAAGGTATCTTTAGGTGGTCCGCCATAAAAACTTCGGTGTAAAACTCCACCAGGGTCTTTTTCATCAAAAATTGAAAATCGATATCCCCCTCCTCCACTATATCCACTTGGATCCGTTACTTCATCTTTTTGAAAACGAAAACGTTCAGTTTTGGCGGTGATACTGGGAAGATTTTCTATTTTAAGATCAATAATATAGTGCCATTCGCTACTATCCATTGCATATTTTCCTTGCGGGTCGGAAATTACCACATTAGAATCAACTGGAATAATATTATTACTTAAATAAAAACCGGGTAATTTATCCGTTAATTTAAGAAAATCAAACGGCAAAACGCCACCTGTCAACTCTGGAAAACTATTCCGAACTAATTGCACAATTACTTGATTATCATGCCAAGCATCACCACAATAATCTGGCAAGGTAGTGGTGGCTCGCACACAACCAGCACCACAACTTTCACCAGCTTTAGCTGTAAAATAAACTTGACCAACACTTTCTCCAAAATTCCGACCATGAATAGTAATAAAACTACCAGGTGTGGACGAAACCGGATCAATGCGATCAATTTCCGGTTTAAGAGCATCAATATTGGTTAAAATAGTAAATGGCACTTTATTACTATCTTGATTCGCCCCTGCATGAACATAAACCCCTACGTCTCCGGCTTGCAAGCCAGCTGGAACTTCACTCCTAATTAAACTCTCTGTCCAACCATAAATTGACGGAGTAAAGCCACCAAAGTTCAAATTGGCACCAGTAATTTGTGTGGGTCCAAAACCCTTACCAACAGCAATGGTGGAAGTGCCAACTACACCTGAATGCGCGCAAGTGCCAGCCACATACACATCACACAAGCCCGGTCGCCAGGTAGTATTTTTGGTAAACAAACCATTTCCCCCAGGCAACAAGCCCCAGTCATTAACTAATGGATCATTATAAGTGGTATCATCATAAGTTTTAACACCAACAGTACCATTTAATTTAACAGGAAAAGGATAATTTACTTGCAACCTTATTGAACTGGTAGAATCTACTTTAAAACCCTTCACCAAATCATCTGCTGGTATTTCTACTACTACCCAATGATCATGCCAAGCTGGTGCATTCGTTCCACTACAACTAACACATTTAGCCACTTGTGCCACCACTGGTTTATTTTTATCATCATTCGTAAAAAAAGTGACACTGCCTACATTACCTTCTCCAAAATTTCTACCTTTAATAGTCAGCCAATTGCCAGTGGCACCATCCATTGGGCTAACCTCTTCTATTAAAGGATAAGCTTGACAGGTTTTATTTGTACCGTCAGTTTCTGAACTAACACATTTTAAACTATAAGCACAATCCAAATTAGTTTTACACGGTTCACCAACCCCATGAGTACAACCATCACCTTGATCAGCAATTGGGCCTTCACCTTTATCTAAGTCCAAAATGCCATTTGAACAATGCTCTGGCAAAATTCTAAAAGTTGTAGTAACCACTGAACAATTATGATCTATATCACAAGCTTTTAAAGTAGCCAAATAACTTTCTGGAGTAGCAACATCCCCCACCAAGCCATATGGGTAGGCAAACTGGTAAGTACCACCAGTATCATTTGAAGTTTCCGAACCAATATTTATTGACGGACCATCATAATAATCTTCTAATTGCTGTCCATCACTAATTCTCTGAATTTTAAAATTGGCATAACCAGCACCACTGTCATCAGTAACATGAGCATGAAATTGATAAAAACCACGTCCGGCTGCCAAATCATGATACGTGCCCACTTCACCATTAATATCCAAGCCCAAAGGAAATTGTGGTGGAGTAGTGTCTTTAACAAATTCCCTTTCTGCACTAGCATTAGTTATTCTTTCAACATTAAAAATATTACCCTTATTATTTCCAGCACTAGAAATATCATTAACTATATTTCCACTTTGTTCATCAAAATTCCAACCTGCCACTAAATTATTTTTATCG
This sequence comes from Candidatus Magasanikiibacteriota bacterium, assembly GCA_903837125.1. Lineage (GTDB taxonomy): Bacteria > Patescibacteriota > Patescibacteriia > Magasanikbacterales > UBA922 > CAILTG01. The sequence goes on from CAILTG010000077.1 coordinate 21,873, forward strand.
GGAAGTAAATAAGAATATTTTCCTTTACCATCACCATATAAACTCTTGAAATCACTACTTGTTAAAACTTTATTAAAAATTAACACTTCATCTATACCGCCATTGAAAAAATTTGACCAGGTAAAATAAGCGCCAATGGACGAAGTTTTATTTTCTACTGGCATTACTGAATCTAGATGATTGTGAACAGCAAATTGTTGACCGTTTACATAAAATTTTATTAATTTGTTTCCATAATCATGGCTTACTCCAATATTGACCCATTTATTAGTAACCTCAGAAACAGTACCAAAAAATTGTGAGAATAAACTATTACTAGTACCATTACCATACTGCCAAACTAAATATACTTTTTCTGTGTCTCCGCCTTTTTTAACCAAATAAAGCATGTGAAAGCCATCTTTACCTTGCGCGCCAATTTGATAAATAACATAAGCTTGTACACTAGTAGTGGCGCTGAACTGCGGTTTTACCCAACTTGAAACAGAAACATTGCTTAAAGAAATAGGATTATTTATTTCCACGTAACTATTTTTTCCATTGAAATTCAAATAGCTGCCACTCACTGGTATGGTATTTTTACGATCAACAGTAAATTCCCCTTTTAAAGGATATAAACCACAATCACCAGTATCTGATTGTATAGCGACACCAGCCGCATTTTTAATACTTGAACTTACTTCAGCAGTATAATCACCAAAATCTAAACAATTAGTGCCTACACTACACTTAAAAGTATCATCAGGCACTGCCTCAACAGCCACTGGCTTGTTACTATCTATAAAAGAAAAAGTAAAATGTTTGGTAATGTCTTCACTTCCTTTATGAATAATAAAACTTCCTAAACTGTCGGCCGCCAGCGGCTGACTAAAAATAAAACGAATGGCCACATTATTCATGCCGGTAACACTAGGGGTTATATCAGCACCACTAGTTACTGGAGTAATACTTTTAACTACAAAATGATCAGTATAACAACAAAACTGTTGAGTTATTTTATCTGCCTTACAAAATCCAGACCCATAACATTCCAAAGGATGAGCAGGCGCATAACCAGGAATATCAATACAGGCATTAGGCACTCCTACATTAGCTCCAGTGGCCTCGGCCAATTTATTAATCACAAATTGCGCAATAGCAAACGCACTCAAAATTATGGCTAAGCCAATCACCCCATTAATAATTATTTTTTTAGCCTTGCCCACTTTTTCTTCATCACCGCCAGCAGTCATGTAAACAAAACCACCATACAACACAATGCAGAGCGCCAAAATTCCCAAAAAGCCTAAAACTGCTCTGATAATCCGGGCAATTATTAGTCTAATATCATCACCACCCAAACCTAAAGTTTGACCGGTTTGATTTAAACCAAATGTTAGCGGAGTGGCAGCTTTAACTGTTTCTGTATAAAACAAAAATCCCGCACCCATAACCAGAGCTAGTAAAAACAAACTTAATATTTTTTTCATTTTCCTTGACCGCAAAAAATTCATATTTTAATTACTCTCCAAAAATATAACTAACAGCTGATGTTTCCAAACTGCTAGTACAAAAAGCTGTACTGGATACTGCCCATGTACCACCAAATGGTTCAGAAGTTTGTGCACAGCCCGTGTCCAAATGTTCATTATTTGTTACTCCCACACAATTTATGTCTTGAACTACAGTGCCATCATTTTCCTCTTTATATTTACAAGTATAAGAAAACCCCTTATCACTCACACCTAATGGTTTGGCTGGCCCACGGCCAGGGTATAAACATTGTTGATTATTGGATTCTATGGTACTGGGAATAATTGGAAAATAATAAATATCTGGACGAACTAATTTTTTATCAGCACCCATAAGTAATGGTCCAAATTCTCGATGTGGCATTAAAAGTTCAGTAGCCGTACCATTATTAATGCTCTCAGTCCAAACACTAAAACGTTTATAAAACCAAATTGAAGCATCTGGACAATTATAAGGATTGGGTTGATGGCCACAATATTCTTCTAAAGTAGTGGTATTAAAACTGTCATAAAGCATTTCTTTACTAAAATAAACTTCTAAAGGCGCATTATAGGCCACTTCTTCAGTATCAATAGGTGGGTTAGCTTTTTCAATAATCGGAACCGTACGATCAATTTGATTACGCACAATAAATTTCCACCAATAATTATCATAATTTTCTTCAGTATTTGGTGGTGTTTGTCCGTGGCCATTTATAATATGCAAATTACTACCTGAATATAGATTTGGTTTGTGCGGATTGTTTACTACAAAATCAGGTTTCATATTTGACCCATTATCCAAAGCATTAGCACAGGTATCCACCACCCCAGTAAAAGGATCAGCTTGAAAAGAAGTGATGGCTCCAGTTAATTCTGCCGTGCGCACCAATATTTCAAAAGATGAAGTACAGTTGGAATCTTGAGTATTACTGCAATTAACTGACAAGCAATACATAGGATTGCCACAACTATTTGTGCCACATTGCTCTTGAGGAATAAATTCTAATGATTGATAGCCATTACTTATTTTCCATTCACCAGCCACTGTAGTAGTACCAAAAATTATATTGGTAAAACTACTGGTAGCATCCAACACTCCTTGAGCGGAAACTGGATCTACTGGTTCACTAAAATCAATACGTACAATTTCATTACGGCTAATTGTTTTCCCAGACTCTGGCACTACTCGGGAAACATAAGGAGGAATAAAATCAAGATAAGTTCCAGTTTGAAAATTCCAAAAGTAAAAAGGTGGATGCTGATTTTCAAAAATTCCCACCGGATTATTATCTTTTGGCTGTAACTGTAAAATATTCTTGTTTAACTTTACAGTATACCAAACATTTTCTGTGTCACTGCCCAAATATTCACCAGGCAACGGACTAAAAACAAAAGTATAAGCATGACGTTTGTCGCCATCTTGATAAGTAGTGCGTGCCAATCGTGGAATAAAATCAGTTTTAGTTAAATTTGCTTCAGAAGTAGTGGTAGATTTATAAATCATTACTGGCAAATTTGCCACAGTAACTAAATCGTAAATCAAATGATCACAAACTTTATCGGTTGAGCCGGCAGGAACAATGCAATCACCATAATAAGGTTCATAAATTTCTTTTACATCTTTTCCATCCCACAACGTAGTAGTATCAGTTTTAAAGTAACAAGTGGTAGTCGGACCAGAAAAATTAGTTGTCCAACAATCTTTATTAGTATTCTCTATAATAGAGGAAGGATCAACTGGCAAACCAAAAGTAACTATTATTGAAGTGTTACGCGCCACATTGGTTTGATCACGCGTAGGATAGTGATCTTTAACTACTCTGCCCAAAGCCCCACTACCAAAAAATGAAGGTGGGTTTTCCAAACCAACTCCGCCCTCACCACCACCAATGCCCGTGGCCCTAGATAAAGAATTAATTATAAACTGGGCAATAGCAAAAGCACTTAAAATTATAGCCAACCCAATAACAGCATTGGTTAAAATTCTTTTTCCTTGAACAATCTTTTCTTCATTACCCTCCGAAGTCATGATAGTGTAGCCCGCATAAATAACTAAAACTACAGCTATTACTCCCAAAAAACCCAAAATTGCCCGGATAATTTGGGCAATTATGAGTCTAATATCCAAACCACCCAAACCAATATTCTGACCTACTTGTTGCAAACCAAAAGAAACTGGAGTATTTTGTTCCGTGGCATTAACTTGAGCCGAAACCGGAAGACTGGTTGCCAAAAATAAAAAAATTGCCAGAAAAATAAACATTACCCTGCAGGCAGTTTTCTTATTTTTTTCAATAAATTGTAGAATCCGTGGAAGCATGGAACCAAGGACTCAAATTGCGGTCGTAAGTGTTTACGCCGACAATGTTTTTGAAACTATTTCTTTAACACGATTACCATCAGCTCGGCCTTTTACTTCTTTCATTACTGTGCCGATTATTTTTCCCATTTCATTTGGAGCAATATTACCGACTTCACCAATTATCCGTTTAACTATTATTTCCAATTCAACATCACTCAACTGTTCTGGTAAATATTTTTTTAATAAATCAATTTCTAAATTTGCTTGATCAACTAAATCAGTACGCGCCCCGGCTTGAAAATCTTTCAAAGCATCACCAGTTTGTTTAACCAATTGCGCCACCAGTTGTTGTACTTCTTCATCATTTAATTCACGTTTTTTGTCTATTTCTACATTTTTAATGGTAGACCAAAGCACCCGCAAAATTGAAAGTTTCTTTTCATCTCGGGCTTTCATGGCCTCAACTTGTGCTTTGGAGAGTTCTTGTCTCAAGGACATATTTACTAATATTTTTTATATTTAGTAATTTCCTCTTCTGGCAAACGGCCAATTTTTCTTAAATATTTTGTTTTGGATACCTTCTGAATATATTCAACAGTTTGTTTATGGCGTAAATTTTTGCTTTTTTCAGGAATGTAAAACTGAATTTTTTTTGCCTGCAATAATTTACCCGACTGTTGCCAGCGGCGTTTTACTCTACGCATGAATGATTCAAAAGATTCTCCTTTTTTTCTTTTGATTTCGGACACATTTTTCACCTCCTCAAGTGAAAATAATAAATTAATACGGATAATATACACTGTTCGCTCTATTTAGTCAAATTTAACAATTTCTTATCTAATTGTTGCTTTAACTTCTTTTGATCCACTATTTCTTGAATACCAGATTCCATATCTCTAATTATTATGGTACCATCCTGCACTTCTTTTTGACCCAAAATCAAAGTATATAAAACTTTATTTTTATCAGCTAATTCCATTTGCCCCTTTAAAGAAGCCTTGCCTAGATTATGATAAACCTTAATACCCTCTCGGCGTAAATTTTCTATAAGTAACAAAGATTTTCTCCTGGCTTGTTCACCTAATTGAGCAAAGAAAATTTTGGTTCTACCATCATCCATTATCAAACCTTTTTCTTCTGTCTGTTTGCGCATTACCGAAATTGTTCTTTCCACCCCAATAGCAAAGCCACAGCCCGGAGTTGGCAATCCACCCACTTGTTCCACCAACAAATCATAACGTCCACCACCACCCAAAGCGCTTTGTGCTCCTTCTTCACCTTCTTCTTTATAAAATTCAAAAACTGTATCAGTATAATAATCCAAACCTCTTACTAAAGTTGGTTTTAAAACATAAGGAATATCCAATTCATCTAGATATTCTAAAACTTTCATAAAATAAGCACGTGATTGATCAGATAGCCAGTCAATTATCTGAGGAGCTTCATCAAGAATTGGTTGACACTGTTCTTCTTTACAATCCAAAACCCGCAAAGGATTTTTTACCAAACGTTTTTTGCAATCCTCACAAAGATAACTTCTTTTTGATCTAAGATAACCCACCAATTCCACCACATAGCGCTGTCGGTCTTCCGTAGTACCAATACTATTAATATGTACACCAACATTTATTCCCAAATCACGAAAAAAATTATAACCAACCACAATCAATTCCGCATCCAACACTGCTTCATGCCCACCAAAAGTTTCACAACCAAATTGATGAAACTCACGATAACGGCCAGCCTGGGGCTTATCATGGCGAAACATGGGACCATAATACCAAAATTTTACCGGCTGAGGTACAGTGTGCATTCCATGATTAACATATGAACGGGCAGCAGAAACAGTAGCCTCTGGACGCATACCCACTTTAGTGCCATCACGATCTTCAAAAGTGTACATTTCTTTATCCACTACATCAGTACCGCGCCCCAAAGAACGAATAAACAAGCCAGCATCTTCTAAAATAGGAGTTTCCAAATAACCAAAATTATAGGCTGTAGAAATTTCTTCGGCTGTACGATAAACTTTTTTCCAATATAATTCTTCTTTAGGCAAAATATCTCTCATACCCCGCAGCAAAGAAAAAGTCTTGACCCCTTTAGCCAACTTTGCTACTGATTCATCTCCACTTTCACTCGCCACTTTTTCTGCTGGTTCTTTAAGAATTATTTTATTCTTTTTTAACTGCTTAACAATTTTCTTTTTATTTATTTTATTTTTTTTCATATACAAATTTAAAAATTATAATTTGGTTTTGACAAAAGGCCAACCTCACTAACCGGCCACCCTCTAAACCACACTCGTCCAATAATAGCACTCCGCTCAATCGGACCAAAACTTCGAGAATCATAACTATTACTACGGTTGTCACCCATCACAAAATATTGGTTAAGACCCAAGGTTTCATTAATCACCCCATTAGTGGCATTATTTAAATAATTTTCTTCCACCACTACCCCCTGTGGGTTATCTTCATTATAAATAATCACTTTATTACTTTCTACTTTAATTCGTTCTCCAGGCAACCCAATTACTCTTTTTAAATAATAATCTGTACCCACTGGCGCTTTCAAAACTACCACTTCTCCCCTATTTGGCTCACGAAAACGATAAGTTAATTCATCAATAATTAAATAATTTTTTTCTTGAAAATTTGGTTCCATTGATTGCCCTTTAACATAAAAAGGTTTAAACAAAAAATGACGTACTAGTGCAATAGTGATGCCAGCCAAAATTACAATTTTAATCAACTCTAAAAAAAACAAACCAGCGCTGGCTGCCCAACTTTTACTCTCCACTTCTAAATCATCCTCAACGACTATCTCTTGCAATTCTTCTTCCTTTTTAATATTGTCCTTCATAGTAATAATAGTTCTGAGTTCTTAGTTTGTGAAGTATTGTTGGTAATTATTAAATATGAACTGAGAATTCTAGATTCCGAACTTGTTGGATTATTATAATACAAAAAAAACAAAAAAGCAAATTAAAAACCATCGTTATTCGACGGTATTTTGTACTCTCCTATTCATTGAACAACATTATGTTACTGGTGCGCGCGCATGGAATCGAACCATGGACCTCGTCATTATCAGTGACGCGCTCTAACCATCTGAGCTACGCGCGCATTTATTATATTTGGTGGGCGACACAGGACTCGAACCTGTCACCTCTTCAATGTCAATGAAGCGCTCTAACCAAGTGAGCTAGTCGCCCAGTTAACCAACTGCATGAACCGAGAGGTTTAAACTATGAGTCCGATTATAGCAGATCGTTTTAATAAAATCAAGTGCCAGTATAGCAAAATACTGTGATTAAATCAAGAGGTACAAAAAAACCCTTAAGAGAGTCTTTTTGTTGATCCAAGCAAAGGACAGCAACCACATACCTCACGATTGTAAGTGGGTCGCCGCAACTTGATTCCAAAGAACCAAGCAATATGAGCGTCCCTATAATGTGGTTTTATCAGATATGAAAATCACCATCCCACTAGGATCAACTATATTATCTAACTTTATAAAACGTGTGTCAAGTTGATAAATCACCCCAAAACAATCTTCGTTATTTAATAAATAAAGATTGTTTTGGGGGGGCAATGCATTTTTCCCCCCTCCTTTACCGCCAACTCCTATGTGCGGCCTCCAGGAGCTCGTTGAACTTCCGGAAGCCCTGCTCGTTGCCTTCTCCAGCGGCCTGCCAGGCCATTTCCTGTAAAAAGTCCACAAACTTCTGGTGCTTGCGAGCCTTTTCCAATTCCGCTACAGCGGAATCTACCTGATAGTACCTCTGGCTGCCGCTGTACCCCCCCTTGTCTTTCCTACACATAACAGCTATCCCCCATCTTAAAGAGTTGAAACACTATTAATAAACTAAAATAATTTATTAATAGTGTTTCAACTCATAGAATATATGCATTGCCAACTTTTTGAGATTCAAGTCTCTTTGGAAACTGAATCTACTTTTGTAAAGAACAAATTAAAACACCCTATTTTCTAGGGTGCTTTTTACTCTTTTAGATTATGCGATTTAACAACCGCATGCTCCTTCACCACAATTTGAGTAAAACACCCCAAAACTCCATGAACGTACAACAACACAGACCTTGTAGTCTGGGCGCTTTACATTAATTGTTCTAGTGGAAAATAAATTCATACTAATATTGTATAACTAATATTAGTTTATAATATATTGCCAAATTTAGCAAGCCTATTTATCCCCAGTTTTTTAATCTAAAAAAACCACCCACTTTAACCTGGATGGTTTATTCTTAATTATTAATTATTAATTCTTAATTCTTAATTCTATTCTCCCATTCTCTTGTAATCAAAAATTACTTTTCTTTTGCCAAACCAAAATTCAATTTCATGTTTAGCTTCTTCTGGAGTTTCTGAAGCATGCACAATATTCATCACGGCTCTTTTTTCAGCATTGGCCACGGCTGGAGAATCATTGGAAAAATCTCCACGAATAGTACCCATGTCGGCCAAAAATGGCAGAGTGGCACCAGCGATTTTTCGCACCATATCCACGGCATGTACACCTTCTACTACCATACGCACGAGTGGAGCAGAAATCATATAATCCACTAACCAACCACGCACCATTTTACCTAATTTTAAAGCGTCATTAGTACCTAATTCTTTTTTAGCATCCAAACCATATTTTTCATAAGTACTCAAAGTTTTGCCTCCCAAACGAGAAATCCAAGCCTCATCTTTGGGGTAATGATTATCAATCTCAGTTCTAGTAGGCATAAACATCTCCAAAGCTACAATCTTTAAATCACGCTGCTCAAATCGGGAAATTACTTCACCAATCAAACCCTTTTTAACACCGTCAGGTTTAATCATGACATAAGTTTTTTCTTGTTTGAAATTCATCATAGATTTTATTTAAAAAAATAAGTGGCCTTATTATACAAGGAAGAAGGAGGGTTGTCAACAAAACCCCAAACATTGACAGACCCTATATATATATGTTTAAATTCGCGTGTCTTTAACCCCCCCCTTTGGGGAAAGGAAGGATCCACCATGCACGGCGAAATGTCCAAGCGCGCACTCAAGAACCGGGGTTCTGCCGCAATGCAGAACCGGGCTCACCTCTTCGCGCGTCGCGTGAAGAAGCAGGCCAACCGTCTGGCCCACGTCTACGATCCGGTGGAAATCCGGATGCTGGCCAAGACCCGTGGCCAGCCCCAGGTGCAGCAGCGCATCGCCCCTCCGCCACCGCCGGACAAGCGGCGTCGCGATGATGCACAACTGGGTTGGGGCAACCAATCCACGTGGATGAGGACCTACTAGTTACACACCCACTTCAACCTCTCACGACGATCCCACCAACGGCTAATTTCCCGAATGGCCGAACGGATCTGTGGTGTGCTTCTCTGCCTCAGACTCCGATAGCAGAAAATATTTTTCTATTATCGGAGGCAGAGAAAAAGAAAAATAAAACAATCCGCTGATGAAGCGGATTGTTTTTTAATCTTCTAATTTTTTAATTATTAATTTTTTTTCTCCTCCACCTGCGCACTCCTAAAACAATCAAAACAATCAAAATCCACAATGGAATATAAATAACCAACCAAATCATTAAATTCACCAAGGCCTTACCAACCACCACCAAACTACGAGCAGCGGCTTTCACTTCGGCCATTGGCTTCCATTTATTTTCCTGGTCTAGTGCTGGCAAAACATTAGGATCTGTAGATAAATAAACTGTTAAAGAAGATAACTTGGCACTTTGTTCAAGATATTTTATTCGTCCTTGTATTCCTTCAATTTGTCCTCTAACATTTGTTAATTCGCGCTGAACTGCCAACACATCTTCTATCTTCACTGCCCGTTTCATAATTTCTAAAAATTGACTTTCACTGGCACTCAAATTTTTTAACTGGGCTTGCAAATCAACATACTCCTCAGTTACATCCTGGCCATTTACCAACTCACTTTTTACTTCTCCCATTTGTTTTACTTCTCCCAAACCATTATCAAACTCAGTTGCCGGAATGCGTACTGTCAACTCGGCATACGGCGCCAACCCATCTTTAGTAATGTTGCTATTTACTACAAATCCGCCTTTACTTTCCGCATATTTTATAATCGCCGACACAGCGACTTTTACATCCTTAACCACCATTGTTAAAGAACCATTTTTAATAATCAAACGATCAGCGGTTACTACTGTCTCATTTTGAACAACAGAATCTTGAGCCACCATCATCGCTGACTCGTCTTTGGAATTTGAAACTCCAGTTCCCGCCATCATTAGCCGTCCAGAAACCGAAGGCGCCACAGCAATGCCAAAACTATCACTCCCTGTTGATTGCGTGCTCGCGGAAAGCTTGGTTAAAACTACACTTACCACTATCAAAACTATTACCACTATCCCCAGCGCCAAAAAAACCTTTTTTATTTTTGACATAAATTAAATATTAAAATAAGCTAATTAATTATAACACTTTTAGAGAAATAAAAAAATAACTTGTTTTTGGCTATTTTTTTAAAAATTTAATTTTTTAAGCCTTCTTACCAATTCTTCAACCACGTCCATTGCCTCCACTTTTTCGGGCCCAGTTAAATTAATTCTATCCATTCTCAACCGAACCAATTCATCATCTACATATTTTGGGCTAGTCAAACCATCTGAATTATTTTTACATCTTTTCCACAAATTATCTTTCCAAATCTTCATTCTTTGTAATAAATCATCTGTGTCTATACCAACAAACAACTCTGTAAACTTAAAGTCAAGTAATTTTTCAAATCCTTCAAAATAAATAGTGGCTTCCAACCCTGCTGGATGTTTTAATTTTTTCAACACCTCTTTCAACTCAGATTTTTGCATTTCTTGAGCGTGACCTGGTGTTTCTACTGAAGAATGATTCGCTTCCATATACAATATTTTAAAACCATTAACACTTACATTATATAATATAATCAATTTTAGTCAACAATATTTTATAACTCATCAATATTTTTTAAAAAACTAAACGGCCTTTTATTATTTTTCTTATTTTCCCTGCCCAAGGCAGGTCCGCCTTGGGCGGAAAATTCTTCATCTTCGCTCACATATTTAACTTCATCATCACTATTAAACACACTCCCTCCACCCAACTCATTTTTATCCACTAAATCCACATCAATTTCTTCAATAAACATACTGGGGCCAGAAAGCACATCACCCCAACCTCCGGTTAAGGAATAGGTTAAATGTAAATATTTTTTAGCTCGGGTAATAGCCACATAAAATAAACGCCTTTCTTCTTCCAAACCATTTGTTTCTTTCAAAGCTCGGTCATTGGGAAACTGGCCAGAAGACAAACCCATAACAAACACAGCCTCCCATTCCAAACCCTTGGCCTGGTGTATTGTAGACAAAATTATTTTATCATTATCCTGCGAGAACGCGCCATGGTTCGTTCCTACATCAATACCACGAAAATTCTCTTGCAAAGTTGCCTCGGCTAAAAATGTATTAAGATCTGCTTGTTTTTTGGCAAACACTGATAATTGTTCAATATCTTGCTTTCGTTCACGAAAATCAGGAAATTCATTTTCCAAATATTCTAAATATTTTGAATCTAAAATTTCAGCAATCAAATCACCAGGATTTTTGTCCTCAATTAAATTCATTTTTCTCCAAACATTTAAAAAATCCGCCCACCCAATTTGTGCACGCGCTGGCAATTCCGCACCAATTTCTGATAATAAATTATCTTGTACGGGCGTATTGCTATACGCCCCTACCACCATCTCAATTATTCTTTCTGCCCCTACTTGTCCAATTCCAATCTGCATATTTAAAACTCTTCGCCAGGCCACCACATCTTCTACATTATTAACAATTCGCAAATAAGCTAAAATATCTTTAATATGAGCCCGCTCAAAAAACCGCACGCCCCCACGATAATCATAATCAATTCCCCGTTTAACCAATTCCATTTCCAAAGCTTGAGAATGATAAGCCGCCCGAAACAATACGGCAATTTTATTAGTTTCTAAACCTTCACTCTGAAATTGTTCAATTCCACTAACAATAAATTCTGCTTCTTCAGCTGGATCAGCAAATGCGTGCAACTCGGGTTTGGTAAAATTTTTCTGTAAGCTGGTTAAATTCTTTTCGTACTGATGTAAATTATTGGCAATAACATTATTGGCTAAATTCAAAATGTCCGGTGTGGAACGATAATTAGTTTCCAATTTAAAAATCTTGGTATTGGAATAACGTTTTTCAAAAGCCAAAATATTTTGAATATCCGCTGCTCTAAATGAATAGATGCTCTGGGCATCATCACCCACTACCAATAGATTTTGATGTTTGCTAGCCAATAAATCTATAATTGAAGCTTGAATTTTATTGGTATCTTGATATTCATCTACCAAAATATATTGAAATTGTTCAGCAAACTTATTCTTTATTCTAGGTTCCTTTAACAAAAGCAAATACCAATTAACCAATAAATCATCAAAATCCATAACATTGGCAGCCAATTTTTTCTTTTGATAATTTTCCGCAATTCGCACAATAGTTTCTGACACTGACAAAAAATGTGGATATTTTAAATCCAAAACTTCTTCAATAGTGGTTTCTGAATTACGCGCATAAGAAATAATTGCTTGCAATACTCTAGGTGAAGGAAATCTTTTTTCTTTTCGATCTATTCCTTCATCTTTTAAACAAAATTTTATTAATTCCGCACTATCTTCACCATCTAATACTGAAAATTTATTTTTATAACCTAAAACTTCTGCATATTTTTTCAAAATTCGATAAGCAATATGGTGAAATGTCCCCGACCACAGCAAAGGTGTCCCTCTCTCTGCGAGAGAAGGGTTGGGGGTGAGTGACTGTACTCGTTCAATCATTTCTCTAGCTGCTTTATTAGTAAAAGTAACTAATAAAATATTTTCTGATTTAACACCTTGCTCTAAAAGATAGGCTACGCGATAAGTAATAGTACGAGTTTTACCAGAACCTGCTCCAGCCAACACTAAACAAGGCCCACTGCCATTTTTTACTACATTTACTTGTTCTACATTAAGATCTTTATCATAACTAATCATAGCTGCATTATTCTATCACCAAAATCACTTTTTTGCCATTTTTAACATCTCCATTATTCCAATCATGAATGGCATTTAATAAATCATTATATTTATATTTAAAATTCTCACCAAACTGTGTACCTGGATCATTGGTAATAAAATTTGCCTCATCATAACCTTTAATAATTAAAGCATGATAAACCGGTCCGCCATTTTTAAAATTAGGATTGGGCAAAACTTTACCATCAGCCACTGCCAACACCGGATTACCGCTAACAATAAATTTTTTAATTTGTTCAACTGTTGGATTTTCAACTATTTTTACAACTCGCTGGGTTCTGCTATCTGGGTTCTGAGTCATGAAAAAATACTCTTCTGCTATTTTTTTAATATCCTCAATCGGAATACTAGTTCCCCAACCTTTGTTTTCTTCCCAACTAACTAATTTTAAAATTTCGTCACGAGCCATTAATGGGCTTAAACCATAGTGTTTATAATATGCATCCAACATTAAAATTGCCGCCTCCTCACAAGCATCCTGCCACGGCTCACTCCAATTTTTTTCCGGTGCTTGGGAGGTGAAGGGAACAGCAAGAGTAAAAGTTTTAGGTATTGTTGATGAGGGTTGTTCGGTGGTGGTGCTGACAATTCTAGGGCTAGAGGACGGAAGGATCGAAAGATCATTATTATCCGTCATTTGATCTTTAGTTGTTATTACTTCTTGATCTTTTAATCTTACAATCTTTTGATCTTTAATCACTCCTCGCCACACCCACATTATCCCCAACCCAAAAAAGACTGACAAAGCCAGACAAATTAGATTAAAATTCCGATATTCTCTATTCATACTAGTATTGTATAGGCAATTGCATTTTTTTACAAAATCCGCTAAACTGACGTTATTATGACATTTTTTAAAGTAAACCACCAAGATAAGTCAACCCGAGCTAGAATTGGTATTATTCAGACTGCACATGGAGATATTGAAACACCCATTTTTATGCCAGTCGGCACACAAGCCACGGTTAAAACTTTAGATTCTAGTGATTTAAAAAAACTTAATACTCAAATAATCTTAGGCAACACTTATCACCTACATCTTCGGCCAGGTGAAGATTTAATTGCCAAAGCCGGTGGACTTCACCAATTTATGAATTGGAATAAACCAATTTTAACAGACTCTGGTGGCTTTCAAGTATTTAGTTTAGGATTACAAAAAGAAAAAAAAAGTGGAGAAAAATTTGTAAAAATAGACGATGACGGGGTAACTTTTCATTCTCATTTAGATGGTTCAACACACCGTTTTACTCCCGAAGAATCAATCAAAATTCAACATCAGCTTGGTGCTGACATTATTATGGCTTTTGATGAGTGTACACCGGATGATGCATCTGAAAAATATATTTATGAAGCCATGGATAGAACTCATAATTGGGCAGTACGTTCACTTAACACACATAAACGCCTTAGTACCTTAGCACTTAAGCACAAAAAAACTCAAAACTCAAAACTAAAAACTAGGAACTATTTGTTTGGCATAATCCAAGGTGCCAATAATGAAGAATTAAGAAAACAAAGCGCCAAATTTATTTCTGCGTTAGATTTTGACGGCATTGCCGTGGGTGGTGAATCGGTTGGTTACAACATGGAAGCTACAAAAAATATTTTGGATTGGGTTTACCCTTATTTACCAAAAAACAAACCTCATTATGCTATGGGGCTAGGTTTAAACCCCACGGATTTGTTTGAAGTAGTAGAGCGCGGAATTGATATGTTTGACTGTGTAGCCCCTACTCGCCAAGCTCGTCATGGTTTACTTTATATATATGACAAAAAAAATAATCACAAGCTTAACATAACAAAATCTAAATATAAAAATGATTTTGGACCAATAGATAAAAACTGTTCTTGCTCAACTTGCAAAAATTATTCCCGCGCTTATTTACATCATTTATTCAAAGCTCAAGAAATTACCGGCATGCGCCTGGCCACTATTCACAATATTCATTTCTTTTTAGATTTAATGAAACAAATGCGCGAAGCAATAAAAAAAGATAAATTTTTGGAGTTAAAAAAGAAATGGTGTTGATATGCAAAAAATTACACTCTTGGTCACCGGCAAACTCAAAGAATCTTTTTGGCGTGAAGCTGAAGCTGAATATTTAAAACGTTTGCAAGCTTTTGTAAAGTTTGAAATTATTGAATTACGCGAAGAAAGCTTTACTGAAAAAGATAAACCAGAAACAGTAAAAGAGAAAGAAGCAAAAAAAATTATTGAACAACTAGAAAAAAACAAATCAGATTACTTAATCGTTATGGACAGTACTGGCAAACAATTTTCTTCAACACAACTCGCCAATCATTCAATCTTTAAATCATTTAATCATTTAATTTTTGTTATCGGTGGCCCACTCGGCTTGGACCATTCAATACTTCAACGCGCTAATCTTGCTCTCTCCCTCTCCTCCCTCACTTTCACCCACCAAATGGCGCGAGTGATTTTAGAGGAACAAATTTACCGAGCATTTATGATAAAAACTGGAAGAAAATATCATTATTAAAACCACCCCGTAGTTACGAGATGGTTTTAAAATATTATTATAATTTTAAACCGTTTCGGAAAGATCTGTTTGCACAGTTGCCGCAAAACTAATTGTATCTACAATTTTCCCTCTTCCTTTTGAAACATTAAGAACTTCTTCTATATTACTTTCAACATATGCCAAGCCTTCACGCTGTCCTCTTAATCTAGCATCATATAAATCCAAGGCTTTATTAGCACCATTAAAACCTGACAAAACTAAACTTAATTGATTATCAAAATTACCCTTTTTAAAATCTACATCTTTCCCAATCCACTTCTCCGAGGGTACTATAACAGATGGGTCGGTATTAACTACTTGCACCCTGCTATTTAAATCAATTTTTATTTGTTGCGAATTTCCAGAAAACCAATTTCCCAAACCAGAAAAACCTTTTAATCTTAGGGCTTGAGTTTCAAATTCGTTCCTTCTAACCTGAAGCCACTCTTTTCTCGCTTTAATTCCTTCCATTTCTTGGTTTAGCCACTCAAACAATTTTTGTAATTCAATTTTAAATTCTTCGGCCAAGGCCTTTAATTTCCGCGAATCAACTGTTTTAGTTTTTTCATCCCTCGCTTTTTCTGAGTTCTGCTCCAATTTTTGATACAAAGCAACAAAATGTCTACTAACCGAAGTTCGAGGCGCTAAATCCAAAATTATTTTGTATAACTCATTTACATGATAGTTGAACATTTTTAAACCACTATAAATTGATCCTACATGAGTATTTTCTGTTAAACCACCTTCCCGTTCTTTCACTATTTGGATTCGTCGACTTTTTTCCAATAAACTTTCATAAATTCCGCGTGTTTTTTCAGCTTTTCCCATTTTTCTCCAAAATTTCAACGCCGAACATAATTGCAAAATTTCAGCTCTGGCTTGTACAGAACCATCGGCAGCCAATTGCAAAAATTCTTCAATCTTTTGGGGAGTATAAACTTGAACCGCTAATTCCTGAAATTCTTCAGACTCTTTATCCAAAGCTTTAAGCTGTTGTTCTAATCTTTCTCGTCCATTTTCCAAACCTCTAACCAAAACACCGATTTCTGGAGTTGGCTGTGGTTGAGCTTTTAATTTATCTAATCCTAAATTTATTTCTAAAATAAAATTTTGCAATTCCGTTCTTTTTTGTAACCAAGTATCAAAACCACTTAAAAAATCTTCCAATTTATCTTTTTTATATTTATCCTTTTCTTCTTTAACAGACAATAAAACCTGCCCTCTTCCCCTTTCACTTTTTCCTTCAAGTTTACCTGAAATTTTTTTTGCACTCAAAATAGCTTCTTTTGATCTTCTCAATAGAGCTTCCATATCCAAATTATCAACTGTTAAATCAGTATTTCCGCCCAATTGATTAACCGGTTCTTTTACAATTTTTCCTATCGAACCGTCTAATAATCTTTCAGAAAAATCCTCTTTTGGCGTTGTTGTTAACAATGGGTTTACTGACATTTCTTTTCTTCTCATAGTGCAAATTATGCTAAAATTAGAGAAATTACAAATATATAATAACACATTTTAGGCATTTTGTCAATATGCAATTTTAAACCATTATTATTCAGATTGACAGAATAATATTGAATTGTTATAATTCTTTCATAATTTATTCATCCCATCAAGGTGACATTAGATGGCTCGATGCTCATCTTTTTTTATACCCATTTTTAATTCGCTAACGACAGAATAATATGAAATCCTATCGTTATCTTGCCTTCATCACCACTTTCTTTTCTGTCGTTTTAATTCTCTCCAATATTGCCAGTAGCAAAATCCTCTCACTCGGCTGGTTTAGTTTTGATGGCGGGACAATTCTGTTTCCTTTGTCTTACATTTTTGGCGATGTTTTGACTGAAGTTTATGGCTATGCCAATTCCCGAAGAGTTATCTGGACTGGATTTTTTATGAATATTTTAATGGTTTTAATTTTTTTTGTAGTAGGTATTCTGCCGCCAGCTTTTGATTGGGGCAACCAAGCGGCTTATGATGCCATACTCGGAGTCGTACCAAGAATAGTTCTGGGAAGTTTATGTGCTTATTTAGTTGGTGAATTTTTGAATAGCTATGTGCTGGCAAAATTAAAAATAAAAACAGCTGGAAAACACTTCTGGTTTCGCGCTCTTGGCTCCACTCTAATTGGAGAATTTTTTGATACTACAATTTTTTTATTAATCGCCTTTGCCGGTGTACTACCGTGGAATTTACTCTGGATTGTTTGGATCTCAAATTATATTTTCAAGGTTGGTATTGAAATAATATTATTACCAATTACCTACCGCGTAGTAGCCTTTTTGAAAAGAAAAGAAAATGAAGATTATTATGACACTAACACCAACTTCAATCCTCTAAAATTAAAAAATTAATAATAGAAGTTATCCACTCCCCCTTGAGATACCATTGATTTTCCTCTAATTTTGTGTATACTATAGTTGTAGTTGTTCGTTACAATCAACCAAGGAGGAGTCGGCATGAGCAAAGTCGCTAAACTGATCGTCGCAGGATTTTCTGGTTTCATGATTTGTTTGGGATTCTACCAACTGGGTTTCACTTGGGAAGTGGTGATTGTGGGCAGTCTGGTTTCCTGTCTTGTCCTCTTTCAAATAGAGGCAAACTGGAAATCATTGATAGCCTTAACTGCCACCGCTCTCATCTGTGTACCCACGGTATTTCTTCCACCCGAAGGCGCCTGGGCCTACATCATGGAAGGATTTTTGGCAAATCTGGTAGTAGAAGCCTTTGAAATGGGCAAATACTACAGCCAGGAAGAAAAACCAAAAGTAAATTTCTGGAAAATCACCGAAGCCACCACTGCTTGGATAGTAAGTGGAGCTTCAATTCATGCTCTGATCTGCAACACTGTTCCTGATTTGGAACATATTGGCACGGGCATGGTTCTGTTCATGATGGCCAGAGAAACTGCTTGGGTAGCAGCAGCCCGAACCATGAGTATGGTGGCAATTCTTGGCGGAACCGTGGTCAGCATCATTCTGGGTGTTACTTCTACGTTCATCCCCCACGAATACGTGTTCACCGCCATGGTTAGCTGTTCTTTACTGCTCTTGGCGGAAAGAACTGTCCTCACCATCGCCCACCTAATCAAGAAGTTATATCAACTTCACCTGCTCAAGCCTACCTAGAACAACTAACAACACCATTGTGTCTTCGCACAATGGAGGACACACAAAAATAAACCGACCATAAGTCGGATTTTTTTATTTTAAAAAACCGTTCCACATCATCTTATAGAACGGTTTATTAATATTTTATTCTACCACCTTTTCCAAATCATTTAAAAAAACTTTTTTTAAATTTTCGGATAAATTAGCAATTAACAACTTAGCATGCTCACGATAACTTTTTAATTCCTTTTCATTTTTTTGTAATAAATAATAAGCGATACTATCAAGTGGATCAGCAATTTTAATGGCCATTGCTTCATCGCCAATTTTTTTACATCTTGACACTATATCTGCCATCCGTTCATGATGGTCCACAATAGATTTATCTTTTGAATTTGCTTTTATTAATTCTAAAACACGTTTACCAAACTTTTTTTCTATTTCTTCTCCCTTTACTGATGACCATTCCAACATATCATGGAGTATACCCGCTATTACCACTTCATCACGAAATTTTTTCTTAAACAACAAATAACCCACTCTTAAAACGTGCGGAATAGCTGGCTTATTCGGACTGGATATATCTGAATTTTTTAAAAAGTCTATTGCTTCTTTAAATTTTATCTCAAACTCTTGATTCATATTTATGTTATATTTTAAATAATCAACACAGCCTCTCCATAATATACACCATAATAATTTGTATTTTTTTACGTGTATATTGTATCATGTTATGAACATGGCATCTCCAAAACTATAAAATCGATACTTTTCTTCCACCGCTTTTTTATAACAGTCCAACATAAACTCCCTATCACCGACAAATGCGGAAACTAACATTAATAATGTAGATTTAGGTAAATGAAAATTAGTAATCATCGCATCAACCACTTGAAATTTAAAACCAGGTTTAATAAATAAATTCAAATCTCCCTTATAAGCACATACAATCCCTCCCCTTTTAGGGGAGGTTAGGAGAGGTATTTCGCTCTTGAAAGAAGGAAAAGTTAATTGTGCAACACCTTCAAGCGTACGTACCGTCGTCGTTCCAACTGCAATCACTCTTCGCCCCTCAGTTTTAGCTCGATTAATTTTTTCCGCATTTTCTTCAGTTAACTCTACCCATTCTGAATGCATAACATGATCTTCTACTTTTTCTGACTTAATTGGCAGAAAAGTTCCTAACCCCACATGCAAAGTTACTTCAGCAAATTCCACCCCTTTATCTTTTAATTTTTCAATCAACGTGTCCGTAAAATGAAATCCAGCAGTTGGTGCCGCCACTGAACCTTCACTTTTGGCATAAACTGTTTGATAAGATTCAATCTCCTGTGGTTCATCTTTTACATATGGCGGTACTGGAATATGTCCATACTTATTAGCTTTTTCACGAACAATTTCCGCATTATCAGAAAATTGTACCAAAATTGTTCCATCTTTTTCTTTAAGCAAAGCCTCACAATAAAAATCTGAAGCAAATTTAACTCGCATGCCTTCTCGTAAATGACGGCCAGGTTTGGCCAACACTTTCCACACTCCTTCGTTCTCCATTTCTCGCACCAGAAAAATCTCAATTTCTTTCTTATGTTCTAACAATTCTTCATTATTTATAGATTCCAACTCGCCAAACAATCGCGCTTTAAAAACTTTAGAATTATTCCAAACTAATAAATCACCCGGCTGTAAATAATTTAAAATATCATAAAAATGCTGATGTTGAATCAGCTGTTTTTTTCGGTCCACAACCATCAAACGAGAATAATCACGAGGAATCATTGGTGTTTGAGCAATTAATTCTTGAGGTAAGTTGTAATCAAAATCTGCTGTCAACATAAATTAATATAAATATTTTTTATTCTTATTATGTTCTTCCAAGGTCTTGGCGTAATGCATATGTCCATCTTTACCGCTCAAAAAATACCAATAATCATTTTCTTTTGGATTTATGGATGCTTGCATAGATTCAACACTAGGGCTACAAATTGGCCCGGGCGGCAAACCTGGATATTTATAGGTATTCCACAGTGAATCAAATTGTCGTTCTTTGTTTGTAGTAAATACATTTCCTGTTTTATCTATAGCATAATGCACACTAGAATCTACTTGAAGTGCCCAACCCTTTTTAACTCTTCTCCACAAAATATCAGATACAATTGGTCTGTCTTCATCAAACTTTGTTTCTTTTTCAATAATACTGGCCATGGTTAAAAAATCACCAAGTGGAATTCCAGTCGACAAAATCGTGCTAGTACCAACCCAATAATCTTTGTAACCCTGATCTAAAAATTTATTTATAACATCTGATAATTTTGCATCTGCAAATACACGATACGTTTCTGGTGCCAAAAAACCTTCCAAACTTATACCAGCATTTTTACCTGCAAACCCAGAATGTGATTCATACATTGAATAAAAATCTGAAGGACATGGTTTTGCCAATGGACTGGTGCGCAGATCTTTACTGCAATCAATATAATAAAATGTAACTGGTTCTCCTGTTAATTCATACACATTCTTAGTACTTGTTGCAAACCCCTTTGAAACCAAATACTCTGCTATCTGCCGCAAATTCCAACCAGGAATAATGGTTAAAGTAATTTCCGGCCGTGGTGGCGGCGTAATATATTTTGGATGAAGATAACGATAATAAAAAAAACAAGTTCCCATCAGAACACAAAACAACGCTATCAAACCAATAATTTTATATAATTTATCATTAGACATTAATTTGACATTAGAAATTGATAATTAAAAATTTTATAAATATTTTTCTTCCCCTTCTTCCTCTATCTTCACCAACAATTCCTTAATCTCTGGTACATTATCTTTATGACAGACCAAAAGTGCATCCTTGGTGTTAATAATAATCATTCCTTCCAAACCTACCCCAGTTACCAACTTTTCCTCATCATTATAAACAAAACAGTCTTCTGAATTATGCAAAACAACTTTACCTTTCAAAAAATGTTCTTTAGGCGATTTTGCCAAAGCCTCTTTGAGCGCATACAAAGTACCAGGGTCGGACCAACCCATATCCACTTTTATCACTACTGCCTGTGAAGAATCAACATGCTCCAAAATTGCATTATCAAATGACTGAGCGATTAAATTCTGATATTCTACTTGTAATAATTTTTCATCCCTTACCATAACCAATAATTTTTCCAATAATTCTGGTTGAAATTTTTCATACAAACCCAAAATAAAATCTAAATCAAAGACAAAATATCCGGGATTCCACAGCCACTCACCGCTACCAAACATTTTTTCACATAATTTTAATTCTGGCCGATATTTCCACCCTTTAAATTCATAAACATTACCCTCAATTTTATTTCCCAATTTAATCCAACCTAAGTTATGATTAGCAAATCTGGGTTTTTCTCCCAAAAAAACAATCCTGGCTGGATTTTCAACCACTAAATTCTCCCCTTTTTTAAGAGCTGCTCTAAATTCTTCTGGATGATCCATAAAATGGTCAGACCACAATACCGCCACTGGACCCTTAAGACCAGCTTTCTTTAAACGTAGTAAAGTAAGGCCAACGGCTGCCGCCAAATCACGCTTCGCTGGTTCGGTAAAAATATGCGCTGGCTCCAATTCTTTAATCTGTTCCTCTACTAAGGGCACATATTTAACATTAGTAGAAACATAAATATTTTCTAAACCAAAACCTTTTATTCGCTCCACCGCCATTTGCAAAGTGGATTTATTATCTTTTAATTTTTCAAACTGCTTTGGCGAATTACGACGTGATAATGGCCAAAGCCTGGTACCGGCGCCGCCGGCAAAAATTACAATTTTCATAATAATTATTTAAATGAACTCATCAACCACACATAAACTGGTTGAAATAAATGTCCCAACAACCAAAAAGATAATAAAGAATAAATAAAAGCCAACACTATACCACCTACAATGTCCCGCGGATAATGTACACCACAATAAACCCGAGAAACTCCCACTAAAGTTGCTAAAAACAATAACAAAACGGCAAACCAAAAGGGCGGGCTAAAAAATAAAGTTATGAACACCAACACAAAAGCAGTGGTAGTATGATCCGAAGGAAAGGCTTTCCAATTTTCTGTTGGTTTAAATAAAGTAGTAATTTCTGGAAACTGAATGCTGGGCCGCGGATGTCGCCAAACAATAGCAATTAAATAATTATCAACAAAACCAAAAAAGGCCGCCGCTAAAATAAGTTTAATAAATATTTTAAAATCCAACCCCGACAAAATTATACTCCCCCACCACAAAATTAAAATGCCTAAAACATAAATTAACCAATGGGCAGTATATAAAAACAAAAAATCACGCCATTTATTCTTTCCTAATTGACGATTAATTTTTAAAAATAATTTTTGTGACCAAGATAATAACATAAAATTCCTAATTCATCTAATTTTCAAATTCACCTAATAAAATTAATAATATTTAATTTCTAAATTTGTTATTTGATATTTTATTAGAAATTAGGTGAATTAGAAATTAGAAATTTACAAAATTTTCTTTGCTAACTGATATAACTTATAATAAAATGACTTTAGTATTATATCACAGGCTTTCGGATACTGTTTTACCCGCCCACCAAACCCTACTTTAAACCTGGTAACCCCAGTCCAAGGGTGATTAACTTCCCAACAAAAACCATTAAAACAAGTATGCTGTTTGGGATTACTATCACTCACGCTCGGCGCCACACCCCAAAAATCATAAAACTGACAACCTAATTTTTTTCCTAATTTAATTCCCTCCCATTGCAACAAATATGGAGCCATTAAATTTCGCCAATCGCCTGATGAAGCGCCGTGCAGGTAAACAATTGTGTCGGAAGAGCTAACCAAAATATTAGTAGCAATTGGTTTCTCTTTATAATAAGCAATTAATTGGTAGACAATATTACTTTGCAACATTTTTTCATAATATTTTTTATCATGGCTTTTAAACTGATCACGTGAAGTAGTTTCTAAATTCAATTGCCAAAAAATATCTATATTTTTCTCTTGCCTTATTTCCACGCCATGCTTTTCTGCTACATGAATATTATAGCGAGTTTTAGCATGCATACCAGTCAATATTTCATCCTCGGACTTGGCTAAATCTAAAATTAGAGTTTGTTGAGGTTGACGATTTTTAACTAATTCAAAATTCTTAATTCTCAATTCGTAATTATTAGAGAACTCAAATCTAACAAAAATATAATTTTGTTTTTCCAAAATACTTTTTAAACTCTGAACTAGGAACTCTGAACTAGGAACTCTAGGCAAATAAAGATACTTCAGCCCCAAGCCAAGTTGATGTTCAAACCCCTGCACCTGCCACCCCTCGCCTATCAATCTTACCACCTTATGTCCCACACTTGTCTGAAACTCTCCCCATTCAAAGGATTGCAAAAACTCAGTCTGACTCGCTTGAATGAGGCCTTTATTCCATTCTTCTTTGTTTGTACAAAATTTAATTTCCATGGGTATATTTTAGCTGAAAAAGCCTATTTTAGCAACCAACAACCCCTCCTCTTGATTTTATTTCATATTTAGTGTATAATACGCCCAGTTTTGTTACCCTGACCAACCATTTGGATAGGTTTAAAAATTACAAAATTTAAAAATTTAAAAATTAATTCTATGGGTCTACCTTCAAAAAAACGAACCAACCGTTCAAAAAGAGAAAGAGCAGCACATTTTGCCCTTAAAAAAACCACTGTAGGCAAATGTGAAAAATGTCAGGCTATTATTTTACCACATCACGCTTGTGCCAAATGTGGCTTTTATCGTGGTCACCAAGCCCTAAAAGTGGAAGCCAGAAATGCTAGGAGACAACGAAGAGAAAAAAGGACACAATAAATTATGTCAAACAGACACTTGGCCCGTTCTATCGCCATGCAAGTTTTGTACCAATGGGATTTTAAAAATCAACCCACGGCGGTTTTGCCAGCCATAATTGAACAAAATGTTCAAGAATTTGGCGATGGGCTGGAAGAAGAAAAAATATTTATTGCAGACACCATAAATGGGGTAATTGATAATTTGGAAAAAATAGACAAAATTATCACTACCCATGCTCCAGACTGGCCAATTCAACAAATTACTCTCGTGGATCGCAACATCTTAAGAATCGGCATTTTTGAATTAAAATTCAATGATAAAATTCCAGCTAAAGTAGCTATTAATGAAGCTATAGAACTAGCTAAAAGCTATGGCGGCCAATCCTCTGGCAAATTTGTAAATGGAGTGCTGGGAGCAATTTATAATGAAATGGTGAAAAATGGAGAAATATCCGCCCTAGACGGATCCGCCTCTGGCGGAAAACCAGAATAAGCTAAATAATAATTTAATTTTAACAATTTCAAATATCAAATTACCAATATCAAATCAATATCAAAATCCAAAGTTCAAAAAATAATTTATTTTGAAATTTGGATTTGATTGGAAATTGGAAATTTGGATTTTAACATTCCAAATTTATGACAATATCAGTCTACAAAGAAAAAAACTTTAAAGAACTAGAGAAAAAAATTGGCATAAAATTTAATAATCCAGACCATTTAGTCCAGGCCTTGGTACACCGTTCTTATTTAAATGAAAACCGCGATTTTGCTTTAGGACACAATGAACGTTTAGAATTTTTAGGAGATGCAGTACTTGAATTAGCAGTAACCGAATTTTTATTTGAAAACTATTTAAATCCCGAAGGTGAACTTACCAACTGGCGTGCTGCTTTGGTAAATGCCAAAATGTGTGCTCAAGTAGCCAACGAAATTGATTTTGAAAAATATCTATTTTTAAGCCACGGAGAATCCAAAGACGCTGGTACCAAAGCTCGTGAATACATTTTGGCCAATGCCTTGGAAGCAGTAATTGGCTCTATTTACATAGATCAGGGCTGGGATATGGCAAAACAATTTGTTACTCGCTGGGTTATTACTAAACTTCCAGAAGTACTAGAAATGGGACTGTGGATGGATCCTAAATCCAGATTCCAAGAAACTGCCCAAGAATTGATTGGTCTTACTCCTACTTATAAAGTACTCGAGGAAAGCGGACCTGACCATGATAAACGTTTTGTAATTGGAGTTTATTTAGACAAAGAACAAATAGCCCAAGGCGAAGGAACCAGCAAACAAGAAGCACAAGTGGATGCCGCTGAAAAGGCTTTAAAAGTAAAAGGTTGGAAAGGTCCAAAGATAGATATTTTGAAAGTTGATAAACAATAGAGTTTAAAAACTCTACGCGCTGCTAGCTCAACTGGCTAGAGCAGGGGCCTCTTAAGCCCAAGGTTCCGGGTTCGATTCCCGGGCGGCGCACCATGAACATGACACAAAATACACATAAAAAAATACACTGTCTAACCAAAATTTGTATTTTAATCCATGTATATTGTATCGTGTTTTAGCCTCTGTCGTTCAACGGATAGGACAACAGCCTTCGAAGCTGTATATGCGGGTTCGATTCCTGCCGGGGGCACCATAATCAAAGAGTCAGGGATTTTTCCGACCAGTTGCCTCGCGTGAAGCAGGGCGTCCCACGGATTTTTCCCCTCGAACAAGACAACATTTTCCCCCTCGATTGACAGGGGGTTTTTGTTTAATTTTGGCGATTTTTCCCCCGCGATTGGTAAACTACTTACGGATTTTTCCCCCACGATTTTGGTTGGCTGAATGGTGATGGTTCGGGCGGTGAGGAGGAGGTTCG
>CAILTG010000078.1 GCA_903837125.1 Candidatus Magasanikiibacteriota bacterium
AGATACTTTTGAATCCTCCCCTTATTATCGATCCCCCGATGAACAAACGGACTGGTGAGTTTAAAAAAGTTTCAGGAAAAATTTTAAAACAAATTGTCATAAATGAAGGTGAATGGCTTTGTTATCCAGCTAAGGTTGGACCGCTGGTAATTTATATTTATTTTCATCAGATGTTTATGGAACTTGGTTGTTCCTTGGCTAACCTTTTTGAATTAGCCACTGCTGACGACTTAAGAAAAAAACCCGATGCTGTTCTTGTTTACGGGATTCAGAATAATATTGTACCGGTATTTTTTCATGACGAGGAAAATAATATTCTCGTTGGCGTTATTTCTGGAAAACCAGAATTCGGTTACTTTGGGTATCTCAAAAAAATGGCTTTGACTTTGCATAACATCGTAATGATGAAAAAAAGTAAAATGCCATTTCATGGGGCTATGGTCAAACTTTCATTAACTAATGGAACAGAAGTAACAGTGCTCCTTATGGGGGACACTGGTGCTGGCAAGTCAGAAACTCTTGAAGCCCTTCGGGCTTTGGGTAACGCCAACATTAATGAACCAGTAAAGCACATTAAAGAGATGGTTATTATTGCTGATGACATGGGATCTTTGGAAATTGGTCCGGATGGAAAAATCCGTGGCTATGGAACTGAAACAGGTGCTTTTGTAAGGCTTGATGATCTTCAGCCCGGATATGCCTTTGGGCAAATTGATCGGGCAATTATTATGAGCCCACAGAAAGTTAACGCACGTGCGGTTCTTCCTGTGACAACCGTGGAAAATATTTTGCATGGCTATCCTGTCGACATAATTCTCTATGCAAACAACTACGAAGCTGAAGATGGATCCCCTATTATCGAGCAGTTTAAATCTGCCGAAGAAGCTCTTCGTGTATTTCGTGAAGGTATTGTGATGTCTAAAGGGACAACAACTTCCACGGGTGTTGTTCGAACATATTTTGCCAATGTGTTTGGGCCACCTCAGTACAAAGAGCTTTACGACCCGTTGGCAGTTGAATATTTTAAAACTGCTTTTGAAAGCGGAGTATATGTTGGTCAGCTTCGCACCAGGCTCGGCGTGTCTGGTTGTGAAATGACTGGACCAAAAGAAGGCGCAAAAGCCCTCCTCCAATTGATCATTGATTGGAAGAAAAAACAATAATTCTAATCAGAAAAAATTTAGTATATAACCCCAAGGAAACAAGGGGTTCTTTTTTTATAAGTTAATGTCTTTCATTAAGGGTATTTTTTTGGTAAAGTTACATAATATTAAATTGACTTAAAAATTATGGCAGCAGAAAAATTTCAGAAAGGAATTGCTTATCCAAAAGTAAAACTTAAACATGTTTTAGCTGAATTTTGGAAAGGGGTTAAACCAAAAAAATGGTTGTTATTTACCATGCTTGGTTCAGTTATCTTTGCAAACATAATTTATGTAATAACACCAATTTATTATAAAGAATTTTTTGATACTATTTCTGGATCTGGAACAAAATTTGAAATTGCTTCGCAGTTGATGTTGTTTATTATTTATATCGCCATTTTTAATGGAATATCTTGGATTTTTATTCGTATAGCTACATTAGCTAATAATGCTTTTGAGCCAGCAGTGATAGCAAACCTCAAACAACAATGTTATGACTATTTAATGGGTCATTCATATTCTTTTTTTGTTAATAACTTTTCTGGTTCTTTGGTACAAAAAGTAAACAGATTTTCAAAAGCCTTTGAAAGAATTACAGATGACTTAATGTGGAGTTTGTTACCATTGGCTGTTAGAGTTATTTCTATTTTAGTTGTAGTATTTTTTATAAATAAGTGGATTG
>CAILTG010000079.1 GCA_903837125.1 Candidatus Magasanikiibacteriota bacterium
ATTTTATTAGGTGAATTAGGTGAATTGGAAATTAGATGAATTTTTTACTCCTTCTCCACAACTACATCTTCAGTTTCTTCTACTTCCTCTTTTTTTTCAACATCATCAAACACATTCATCTCTCCTCCAGCGTCCATTGTAACATCAACTTCAGTTTCTGTCACTAAGATATCTCTAGGCTTGGCTCCATCGGCTGAGCCAATTACTCCAGCCGCCTCCAATTCATCCAAAATACGCGCCGCCCGAGCATAACCCACTTTAAACCTTCTCTGTAAAAATGAAGCACTGGCTTTGCCCGCCCTAACAATTTCCGCTTTAGCTTCTTCAAAAATAGGATCATGATCATCACTTGCCCCACCAAACAAATTCATCGTACCATTACCCACATTACCACCTTTTTCCACAATTGTTTCATCATATTCAGCAGGCTCATCTCCTTTTAAATATTCAACTAAATTTTTTAATTCTTCCTCAGACACATAAGCTCCCTGAATACGAACTGGCTTTGAAAGTTCTGCTGTTAACAATAACATATCGCCTCTGCCCAATAATTTTTCTGCGCCTGGGCAATCAAGAATAGTACGCGAATCTATTAATGAAGCCATTGAAAAAGCAATACGCGCCGGAATATTAGCTTTCATTAATCCGGTAATAACATCTACACTCGGACGCTGAGTGGCTACAATTAAATGAATACCAACGGCTCGCGCCATTTGTGCCAAACGTATAATACCCGCTTCTACTTCGGAAGCAGCCGCAGCCATTAAATCAGCCAATTCATCAATTATAAAAACAATACGCGGAATTTTTGCCTCGGGATGTTTAGTATTATAAGAATTAATATCTCTACTCTGGTCTTGCGACAGTAATTCAAATCGACGTTCCATTTCACCAATAGTCCATTTTAAAGCATTTACTGTTTTTTGAACATTGGTAATTACTGGAGTTAATAAATGAGGGATACCATTATAAAGTGTTAATTCTACCCGTTTGGGGTCCACCATTATAAAACGCAGATCTTCGGCT
Source organism: Candidatus Magasanikiibacteriota bacterium (assembly GCA_903837125.1). GTDB lineage: Bacteria > Patescibacteriota > Patescibacteriia > Magasanikbacterales > UBA922 > CAILTG01. Next base: position 1,027 of record CAILTG010000079.1, read on the forward strand.
GTATTTTGATAAAGCAAACTCATAATAATAGTGTTGACGCAAACTGTTTTTCCAGAATTAGTAGCACCAGCCACCAAAAGATGCGGCATCTTTGGTAAATCAGCAAACCAGACTTTACCAGCCACGTCTTTTCCCAAAGCAATCATTAAATTATGCTGGCGATTTTGAAATTCTTTACTTTCCAACAGTTCGCGCAAAGTAACCATGGCAGTTTTAAAATTTGGTACTTCAATGCCCACCAAAGATTTGCCGGGAATTGGCGCTTCAATTCTAATGGGATGGGCCGCCAAAGCCAAAGACAAATCATTACTCAAAGCGGTAATTTTAGAAAGTTTCACTCCTTTATCTGGTTTTAAAGAATACTGGGTAACTGTTGGCCCTACTCGCACTTCACCCATTTCTACATCAAGACCAAACTCATGTAAAGTATCATGAATAATTGTGGCATTGGCATTAATATCACCACTGGTTGGCTTACTTTGTTTAGTGGTCAATAAACTTAAAGGTGGCAAATTTTTAACCACTATTCTTTTGGACCAAGGTCCAGTATTAAGTTTCTCTTTTTTTTCTTTTTCATTTTCATCTTCGTCTTCTTCATCATTCTCATCTACATTTTTAGAAACTTTTTTGGCCAAAAATTTTCTTTTACTAATTTCTTCTTCCTCATCTCCCAATACGACCGCGCCGTGGTGCGGTCCTACATCTTCATCATCTTCTTCTTCATCATCATTTTTCTCTTCATAATTACCTTGAACTTGAACGCCCTCATTATTTTTTACAAATAATTTTACTAAATTAATTATTCCTTTACCAAGTAAACCTAAACCAACAAATAATTTTTTATTCAACAAAATAAAAGCAGTAAGAGCAGTATTAAACATTAAAAAAAGAGAAACAGCTGCCAAACCCACTAAAATAACTACACCAGCAATTGTGCCTAAATAAGTTTTTAACACCCAAGCCGACATACCAAATATTCCGCCACCATAACCGTCCAGTGCTTTAGTCCACATTTCGTTTGCTAAAAATCCAATATGAAACAAACCAGACATGGCCACAAAAAATAAAAACGCGCCAACAGCATGAGTAGCACGGTAATTATATTCCACATCTTTAATTAAAAACCAAGCTAAAACCAACAAAACCAAAGGAGTAGCATAACGCATTGAGCCAAATAAAAAACTTAAAGCATACCTATCAAGCATCACGCCCACCGCCCCGGCCTGATTAAAAAAACTTAGAGTAAAAATAATGGCAGCCACTACCAAAACAATTGCTAAAATCCCCCGTGGCAACACTGGATCATAAACTGGTGATTTAGGACGACGAGACATACATTAATAACTAATAAAATAAAACAACCAGTAACCAGTTACTGTTTACCAATTGCTGATTACTTTCACAATCATTTTACCACAAAAAAAATAAATAATAAAGAAATTGAATTTGACATTATACAATAAAATGATAACATTCTTCTGTCAATTACCACTGAGGTACTGTGATGTTGGTATTTATTGTGATCTCGTTTGTGTTCGGAATTGCTGGTGCGATTCTCGCCACCTTGATCGGGATCATCCCGACCAGCCTGCTCCCCACCTCCACCCCGCAATGGGTGCTGGGACTGATCATGGGTCTCATGGTCAGTAGTGCCTTCGCCATTCTGGCGATCAAATCGTTCCTGGCGAGCGGAAGACAAGATGGCAAATTTCTCATCTGGCTCGTCGTAATCTGGGGGTCTTATGCCATCGTGACACTGACAGGATTCGGTTTACTGACCGAAACTGTACTCATGGCAGACAGCACGCACTGGGCCATGAACCCTACTTCCGGTTTCCTGGCAGGGACCGTCATCTACTTGCCAATTTGTCTCCTGGAGAGGGCTCCCAGGAATCCTTGAAGTGAGGTGGTCAACACCGCTGTAACTTCAAGAAGAAAAAGTTGGTTTAGAATGGGGTCTAAACTGACTTAATGACGAAGAACGCCACTCACCCCTGATTTATTTCTAAAAAAATGTTGGAAACAAATCAGGAGAAATATGAGTGGTGTTTTTTATTTTACCAAAAGACGAGCTCTTTACACTCGTCTTTTGTTTATTAGTGTTATTTGTGCAATCGCATTAGTGGACTAGATGAAGAGAGGGGCCAACACCAAAGTAATTGTTGCCAACAACTTAATCAACACATGAAGTGAAGGACCAGCAGTATCTTTAAATGGATCACCAACAGTATCACCAACAACCGCTGCCTTATGTGTGGGAGAACCTTTGCCACCATAATTTCCCATTTCAATAAACTTTTTGGCATTGTCCCAAGCACCGCCGCCATTATTCAAGAATAAAGCCATTAGGATACCAACAATAGTAGCTACCATTAAGAAGGCAGCTACAGCTTCGGAACCAAGACCCAACATCTTGAATAACAAACCAACAATGATTGGCATCAAGGTAACCAAAAGACCTGGCAAAATCATTTCTTTCAAAGCACCTTTGGTCACAATATCCACTGTTCTACCATAATTTGGTTTTACAGTACCTTGCAAAATTCCTGGATTCTCTTTGAACTGAGCGCGAACGTCGTTGATTACATAATAAGCAGCCTTGCCTACGGCGCGAATTGCCAAGGCAGAGAACAAGAAAACCAACATGGCACCAAGCAAAGCAGCAACAAAAATAGGAGGTTTAGCAATATCTACTGAAATCAAATTCAAACCATAGTTTTTAACCTCGTCTAAATAGGCAGAAAACAACAAGAAAGCAGCTAAAGCAGCCGAACCAATAGCATAACCCTTAGTTAAAGCTTTAGTAGTGTTGCCAACTGCATCTAACCGATCAGATTTTATTCTAACTTCTTCTGGTTGTTTGCTCATTTCCACAATACCACCAGCATTATCAGTGATTGGCCCAAAAGTATCCATAGCCAAAATATAAGCAGCAGTACCAAGCATACCCATGGTAGCCACAGCAGTGCCAAACAGTCCAGCGCCAGGATAGCCAGAATTAACCCCTAAAAAGTAAGAAATCAAAATAGCAGCAGAAATAGTCAAAACTGGAAGAGCGGTAGATTCCAAACCAACAGCAATACCATGAATAATATTGGTAGCTGGACCGGTTTGTGAAGCTTCAGCAATTGATTTAACTGGACGATATTTGAATTCAGTATAATATTGGGTGATATAAACAAAAGCCACTGAAGTTAAAATGCCCACAATACCGCAAGCTAAAAAGTAAAGCCAAGCATTTGGCGCCACGTCGGAAGCTAACAACCATTTGGTGGCAATAGCAAAACCAATAATAGCCAAACCAGCAGTCACATAATAACCACGGTTTAAAGCTTTCATGGGATCTTCATTATCTTTTACTTTAACAGAATAAATACCAACAATTGAGGCTAAAATACCAAAAGCTCGAGCAATCAAAGGAAAAAGCATTACCCCTAAAACCCAAGCTGGACTCGCATTAGGAACTCGGAGAGCCATACCAGCACCCAAAATCATTGCTCCAATATTTTCCGCAGCTGTTGATTCAAATAAATCAGCTCCACGACCAGCGCAATCACCAACATTATCACCAACCAAATCAGCAATCACGGCTGGATTTCGTGGATCATCTTCAGGAATACCTGCTTCAACTTTGCCAACTAAATCAGCACCCACATCAGCAGCCTTGGTATAAATACCACCACCAAGTTGCGCAAATAAAGCCACAAAAGAAGCACCAAATCCATAACCGACAATCAAAAATGGAATTTGGTGAGTTGGAACATTGGTAAACAATCTTACTAAACAATAAAGTCCAGACACTCCCAATAAACTCATGGCCACCACCAGTATTCCCGATACAGCACCAGCACGCATGGCAATTTGTAAACCTTCATTAATGCTTTTCATGGTGCCGGTGGCAGTACGAATATTGGCGCGAATAGAAATCCACATACCAATGTAGCCAGCGACCATTGAACAAATAGCTCCCAAAATAAATGACAAAGAAATCCAAAAAGCCAATCCCACGGTAGAATCAATAGGATCAAAAGCACGGTGTGTCCTAATAAAACCATAACCAACAAATAAAACCACCACAAAGACTCCTGCCAAAAGCAAAATTGTCTTATTTTGTCGACGTAAAAAAGCCTCAGCTCCTTCTTTAATGGCATTGGAAATTGCCTTCATGGCATCCGAGCCAGTGTCTTTTTTCAAAACCCAACGAGCCAAAAGATAAGCCGCCACCAAACCAACAATACTTATCCCAATCACCAATCCCAAAAGTAGGATTTCACTCATAAATTGAATGTTAAAAATAAATAACAAGTTAACGAACATCATTATACAAAAACAAACCTAAGAAGTCAACCGCCTTTTTACCTGATCACTTAATCACCTTACTACTTAATCACCTAATCACTTAATCACCTAACCATTTAACTACACCGCGACTGGGTGGTAAGGTGGTTAAATGACAAGGTGTTTGGTGGCTTACTTCAGCTAAAAATATCTATAGTACACTTCAAAAAACAAGCTAACTGTGATATGCTGTTAACACTCATTATGAACAAACGTGCTAAAAAAAATCTACTTCATTTTCTGTATTTTTTAGTTTACTGTAAAAAAGCTTTAGTTTTGACATTTAAAGTAGCCAGCAAACTGTTAAATACCTTACTAAAAATTCTCAACCGGAATATTGGCTTTAGAATTTACAAATTTTCTTTTAACAAAGAAAAAACTTCAAATAAAATAAGACTACCTTGGCACCAACAAATATTAAAAACCATCGGCCAACGCAATATTTCACAAATTATTATTTTGATTGTTATTCTAATAATAATATTGCCCCAAAGTAAATTGTATAGCCAAGATAATATTACTATACCGGGTCAAAAAACTTTACTTTATAAACTGGTTGGCCCTAATGAAGAAGACTACGCTTTGGAAGATGTAACCGCCAACTGGTCTGTTACTACTACCACTCCTAATTGGAAAGAGGGGGCGATAGTTACACCCAGCAATTTGCCAACAGCCAATGCCAATGAAGAAACCAATATTGGCAGTTTAGTTTTAGGTGGCACTGCGGTCTGCAAACCAACGATTGCCCCTGGTGCTTCTTTAGACAGTGTCATAATAAACGAAAATGAACAAGCCCAAAATGAAATAATCCAATATCAAGTTAAAGCCGGAGAAACAATTAGTACTATTGCCAAAAAATTCAAAATATCTGTAGAGACCATTCTTTGGGCCAACAATCTTACTGCTCGCTCTCCAATTCACATAGGAGATACACTAAAAATTCCACCAATCAGTGGCGTTATCTACACAGTTAAAAAAGGTGATACCCTTGGCAGAATTTCCATTACCTACAAATGTAATGCTTCCGCCATTATTAGTTTTAATAGCCTTTCAAATAATGGAGCAAGTTTAAAAATTGGTCAAGAAATAATGATCCCTAACGGTACCAAACCAGTTATTCCCAAAAATGTTTTACCTCCTCCCAAAAATTTAGTGACCACAAAAAATAATACTACAAATCAACCAGAAAAACAGGCAACCGCCCAACCAACTATAGAAACAGAGGGAGGACAAAATTTCATTTGGCCAGTAAAAATACGCCGTATTACTCAATACTTTAGTTTTAGACATACAGCCCTAGATATTGGTATACCAATTGGCACTCCAGTATATGCCACCAAAGCCGGCACAGTAATAAAATCACAATGTGGCTGGAATGGCGGCTATGGCTGTTACATTATTATTGATCATGGTAATGGATTCCAAAGTTTATATGGACACAATTCAGTACTTTTAGTTAATGCTGGCGATGAGGTAGAACAAGGACAAAACATTTCTTTTTCTGGTACTACCGGTCGTTCCACTGGTCCTCATTTACATTTTGAAATTCGTATAAATGGAAAGCATGTTAATCCCTTGAGTTATATTAAATAAAAAAATATGCTTATTAAAATAAAAGTTTTACCTTGTTCTTC
>CAILTG010000080.1 GCA_903837125.1 Candidatus Magasanikiibacteriota bacterium
AAGACAAGAATTATTACTAAAAATAGACCCAAATTTTCTAAATTTACAAAATTCTGGATTATCTGCACAAGAAGTTGATAGAATGAAGTCTCAAATCGCAAATTTATCACAAAAAGACATTCAAAACATGCTTGAATTGTTTATTGACGCAGAAAATAAAATAAAATATTCTGCAGTGCCTCAATTACCCCTAGAATTAGCCGTAATTACTCTAACTTTTGACAAAAAATAGTTTCTAAGATAAGCTATTATCTGTTGCAGGACGACTTGCAAGCAGATCGTTAACAAAAATGGAGGACAAACCCATGGCCAGGAAACACTGCCCACACAAACAGAAGACAAAGCTGAAGAAGGCCGAGTTTTTCTGCCCCAAGGTCAGCACAACCGTGCAGATCCACAAGGGTCGTTGCACCTTTGACGGCTGTTCCTGCCGGCGTTAATCTGCCACAAACCCAAAAAACTAACCAACACAGTCGACCTAAGGTCGACTTTTTATTTGTATTTATTCTTTACAAAAAGCATATTCTATACTAGAATTTACCTATTACAACCGTTGTTGTAATAATTAGTTCCTTAACAAGTAAACAAGGAGAAGAGTATGGCTAAAAAAGTTAGGTGCCCTGAAAAGAAAAGTATCTTAGTTGTAAAAGGAAAACATTTCTGCAAAAGATTTATGAGAATTGTTGGAATTGAAAACGGTAGATGCACCTGCAAATCATGCGGGTTCCTTAGATAATAGTAATATTATCTTCTCAAAGCTAAGAAGACTGCTATAAGAAGTTATCAAAATCTTGGATAATAATCTGTTCCAATCTTCAAAAATGCGTCAACCCTGAAAAGTTGACGCTTTTGCATTTAAAAAGTTATCCACATACGAATATATATTGACAATGTGTTATAATAAATGTATTAAAATTCTAAAATATAAATTTATGGCAGAGCAACAACTTGTAGATTATATTAAAAAAGCAAAAAACGCAGGACAGTCAGACGAACAAACAAAAATTTTATTGCTAAAAAATGGCTGGACTGAATTAGAAATTAGTGATGCTTCTTCAGAATTATTAAAATCTCAACCACAAACTCAAACTCAAGCGCAACCACAAATACAACCAGAAATAAAGCCTCAAATTCAAGAACAACCAAAAGTAGAAGAAAAAGTTGCAGTTCAACCAGAAATAAAATTACAACCTTCACAATCTCAGATTCAATCTCAACCAAAAATCGAACCACAAGTTATTGCTCAACCAAAAATTGAAGAACAGCCACAAATGCAAGCTCAGCCAAAAGTTGAAGCTCAACCTCAAACTATATACCAACCTAAAATTGATATTCAGCCTCAAGTAGCCAGCCAGCCTAAAATTGTTCTACAACCAGAAACAACGTATCAACCAAAACCACAGGCACAAACTCAGCCTCAACAAATACGGCCACAAGAGAGTATGGTTATGCATAAAAAATCAGGCTCACATCTATTTGTGAAGCTTTTTATGGTTTTAGTTATATTAATAACCTTAGGTGGAGTTGGAATTTATTTTAATAACCAATATAAATATGTAAACTTTTATTGGAATCCATTTGAGCAAAACCCACAAACTGTTTTAACAAATATGTTAACAAATATGAAAGCTGTAAAATCAGTTCACACTATTGTTAATGCAGAT
>CAILTG010000081.1 GCA_903837125.1 Candidatus Magasanikiibacteriota bacterium
AGAAAAATTAAAAAAATTAGGCTTTCACAAAAACGAAATAAAAGTTTATTTAGCCTTATTAGAATTAGGCCAATCACGCGCTGGCAAAATTATTGCTCACACTGGATTGCACCGCAATTTAGTATATACAGCTTTAGAAACATTGGAACAAAAAAAATTAATTTCTAAATTTGAAAAGGGCAGGGTTTTTGTTTTTGAAATTAATAGCCCAGAAACCATCAAACACTTAATGGATGAAAAGACTAATCTAGCCAATGAAGTGGTAAAAGAATTAAATAAAAAATTAACTTCTGAACCACGTGATGTAAAAATTTATGAGGGCAATGAAGGAATTATGGCCACTCGAGAACTTATTAAAAAGGAAATTGCCAAAGGTGAAGATTATTCAGTAATGGGTGTGTCTTACAGTAATTCTAATATAGAAATAACCAATTACTTTGCCAAGTTCAATAAATACATTATAGAAAAAGGTGCCAACTTTCATGCGTTAATTTCGGGAAATGAAGACAAAAAAATAATTGCTGAAAGAAATTTAACTTGGGGAAAAAATGCGCGCTATTTACCTTTTACTGTTAATTCCCCAATGTGGTTTGCGCTTTTTCGCGACACTTTAAACATTAGCATTACCGGCGACGACCCAATAACTTTTTCTATTAAGAGCGCTGAAACCGCCAGGGCCTTTAAAAAATATTTTGAATATTTTTGGGGAAACAACACCATAACTTTACACGGAGAAGAAGGTGCCAAAACTTTTATGGAAGACCAGTTAAACTGTTCAGACGTTTATTGGATTGGCGGCAATGGGGGAGTGGAAAAATACTATCCTCAGGTTTGGGATAATTACAAAAAACAACGAGTAAATAAAAAAGTTTTTTGGCATGATTTGATTGACCCAGGCATGACTTTGTCTTCGGCAAGCCCCGGCAAAACAATTTATGATGAAGAATATTATGAATATAAATTCTTACCAGCTGCTGTTTCTGGGCCTCATGTAATTTGTATTTATGGCAATAAAGTAGCCAACATTGTCTGGCAAGCAGATACGATAATAAATATTATTGAAGATGAAAAAATTGCTGAAAGTTATAAAAAATATTTTAATCATTTATGGAATCAGGAATCGCAAGTTTTAAAAGGAGCAGAAGTTCTAAAAGATTTATGGCTAGAAGCCATTAATTGTAAAGAATTGCGTTGGATTGGCGCTCGTGGCTACACTATTGATAATTATCCAAAAATTTACGAAGAAGTTTTAAAAAAAGCCAAACAAACGCCAGGAATAGTTTGGAAAAATATTATTGATCCGGAATTTAGAGGTCATACTTTAACAAAACTGCCCTGGATGCAAACCAAATATACTTTATCTAAAACCAGAAGTCCAATTCCAATTTGGCTGTTTGGAGATAAAGTATTAATTGTAAACTGGGCTGAAAAAGAACCAATAATTTTTGTTTCAACCAATAAAAATCTAGTCCAAAGTTATAGTGATTATTTTGAGGAGTTGTGGAACCACTAATTTTTTTATAAACTTGTGCTAATACAAAAAAAAAAAATTTATTAAAAAACGACTCAATTGCTGAGTCGTTTTAAAAAACTTCCAAATTATTTTTCTTGTTTTAATTCTGCAATTTCTACTCTTACTTGGTCTAATCTTGATCTTAATTGTGCCCCGTTTCTTACCTTTTTCCCAGAAAGCTCCATTAACAAACGCGCCTCTTCTTCTTCTAAATCCCTTATTCTAAAATCCCCAGAAAATCTTACAAAACCACCATCCCTTATACCCACACCACCCAGACGACCCTCTGATTTAGCAGAACCAATATGACTCATATTATTATCTTAAATAATTATTTATTCTTCATTGACACTTTCCTTCTCACCAACTTTTCCACTCTCTTCCTCCGGCAGTTCACCACGTTCTACCGCTTCCCAAATTTGTTTATAAATTGTTTTCATTAATTTGGGATTTTCTCGCAAATACTGTTTGGCTTTTTCACGACCAACTCCTAATTTTTCTTCTCCGAAAGAATAACTATTACCTAATTTATTTATTACCCTGTGAATGACGCCAGTATCCAATAAATCTCCGGAAACAGATATACCTTCGTTGTACATAATATCAAATTCCGTAGTACGGAAAGGTGCCGCTACTTTATTTTTTACCACTTTTGCCTTCACCCGATTGCCAATAATTTTTTCACCCTGCTTAATTTGCGCGGCGCGGCGAACTTCAATACGAACCGAAGAATAAAATTTTAAAGCATTACCACCTGTCGTAGTTTCAGGATTGCCAAAAAATACACCAATCTTCATTCTAATTTGATTAATAAAAATCACTACAGTTTTAGTTTTACTAACTACACCAGTTAATTTACGAAGTGCCTGACTCATTAAACGCGCTTGAAGCCCCATATGCGAATCTCCCATTTCTCCTTCAATTTCTGCTTTTGGTACAAGTGCGGCTACTGAATCTACCACTACCACGTCTACTGCATTGGAACGAACCAAAGTTTCCAAAATTTCCAAAGCTTGTTCACCAGTGTCTGGTTGAGAAATTAATAAATTATCCACATCCACACCAATCTTTCTGGCATAATCAGGGTCAAGTGCATGTTCAGCATCAATAAAAGCGGCAATACCACCCAATTTTTGTACTTCAGAAATAATATGTTGAGCCAAAGTGGTTTTACCTGAGGCCTCTGGTCCAAAAATTTCAATAATTCTTCCTCGTGGCACTCCACCAACTCCCAAAGCAATATCTAATGAAATAGAACCAGTTGACACTGAATCAACATCAGCAGATTTGGCTTCACCAAACTTCATAATGGCATTTTCACCATACTTTTCCTTAATTTGTTCAATAGCTGTTTCCGCGGCTTTAAATTTACTGGCCTGCTCCTCGGTCATCGTGTGTTTTGTCATAATTTTTATATTAAAAAATGAAGGTTTAGCCTTCTCAAGAATACAAGTTTTAACAATTAATGTCAACCCACAATTAAGTCTCAATAATAAACTCAAACACTTACTATTTTAGGTAATAAATATTATCAAAATACGACTAAAATATTAATAAAATATGATGTCATATTTGTTTTCGTATTTTGTTTGTATTCTGATTGTATTTTTGTACTAACCAGACTTTTTTATGGGGTGTTACTATTTTGTTTCGTAGTTTGGAGAAGACTCAATAATTTATTTTCTTTCAATACCACATGCCTGGTCAGCGTGGTAATTTTACCATGTTTTTTTTCAGCCGTAAGTACAATAGTGTTTACTCCTGGACTTAAACCAATTACTTCTTTAAATTGTCCTTGCTCACTATTTCTAATTTCTTTGCCATTTAAATACAGCTTTACTTCTCGTTCAGTTTGCCCAGTAACCAACAAGTCATTATTTTGGGTGATAAAACCTTCAGGCGGGGAATACAGCGACAATTGTGGCGGGTCAACTATTCTCTTTACTTGTATTCCCAAATAAAATAATAAAAATAAAAATAAAACCAAAACTACTCCATATCTTAATAAATTGGGTAAATTACTTAACCAATTATACTTGATAATTTTATGAGGATGCTTTATTTTATTTTTTACTCTTTCTTCTGCCACATATTGTTGCAAAAAAGGCTCTGGATTTAAACCTAGAGCTTCCACATAAATTCGCACAAAATTTTTCTGGTAAACTTCAGCAGTAGGCAAATCCGTAAAACGACATTCTTCCAAAGCCTGCAAATAACGCCTGCCAATTTTGGTTTTTCTACTTAGCTCATCTAAACTCATTCCCTGTTTTTCCCGGCTTTCTTTCAATCGCAAACAAACCCGTTTGATGGGAGTTAGTGATTTTTTTTTGAACAAAGATACGGACATAAATAAAATTCCTAATTCACCTAATTATCTAATTCACCTAATAAAATCATCAAGGCCAAATTTAAAATATATTATTTATTTATTTTATTAGGTGAATTAGGTGAATTGG
>CAILTG010000082.1 GCA_903837125.1 Candidatus Magasanikiibacteriota bacterium
ATCAATGCCAAATCTCAAAATCCAAAAATCAAATTATGCATTTAAATTTTGTACTTGATTTGACATTGGAAATTAGAATTTTGATATTTTTTAGATGAATTAAAAATTAGGTGAATTAGGTAAATTTAAAAAAATTAATTAGCATGAAAAAATTCCTACAAAAATGGTACCCCGCAATAATAATTTTAATTGGCGCGTTAATTTTACGCCTTTATTTTTTAATTTTTGTTAAAGCTGATTTTAATTTTGATGAAAATTTCAGCTTGCATTTTAGTACTCTACCTTGGCGTGAAACTCTAAAATACGCGATTATCGAAACCAATCCCCCACTCTACACTCTCATTTTACGTTTTTGGAGTATATTATTTGGACAAAATGAAATTATTTCCCGTTTACTCTCACTAATCTTTGGCAGTTGTTCCATTTTATTAATTTATGAATTAACTTATAAATTTTTCTGCCGTCGCGTGGCCATTTTTTCCACTGTCATTTTTTCTTTAAGCGCGATAAATATTTATCTAAATTTAGAAGCTCGCTGCTATAGTTTATTAATTTTACTGTCAATTCTTTCGTCTTATTTATTTTTAAAATTTTATCAAACAAATCAATTTACCAAAAAACAACTAAATTTTTACACTTTGGTACAAACCTGTTTACTTTACACACATTTAACCGCCCTACTTATTCCTTTAATTCAAGTCTTTCAAACCCTAAACGATGATGCTTTTGACAAATCTAAAAAGAAAGCAATCAGCAGAGCCAATATCTTGGCCTTTGGGATATTTTTAATTTGGTTTATTCCTTCAACTTTTTTTAAATTAAACAACCATTTGGCCAACAGCTGGTATTTTAATTTTGTACAAAACGGACCAGCTAATTTTTTAAACGGCTTGACCAATCTCTTGCTTAGGCCTGATGCCTCAATTTTAACTTATTGGCCAACCATAATTATCATTCTTATTATATTTTGGTTAATTATAAAAGCAATACTAAAAAACCAAACCATTGAAAAGAAAATTTTGATTTATTTATTATTTTTAACCCTCTTACCAGTTATACTTTCTTCATTTTTAGGAATTTTAAGCGCCAAATATTTTTGTTTATCTCTTCCGGCCCTAGCTCTCATTTTGGCCTACGGTCTAAATTTATTCAAAAAATCTACCAATCTAATAATTTTTTTCTGCCTAGCAATAATAATGTTCTATTCCTCATTTGGTTATTTTAGTGAACCCATCTACGGGGTACAGACAGTAACCAACTATATTAAAAATAATGAAACACCAAATAGCCTTACCATAATTATGCCTTTTAGTGAAAAAATAATTTTGGATAGATACTACCATGGAAAAAATCCTTTAATTGGAGCTTACCCTTTTACCGATAACTTAACCGAAGATGAAAGAATCGCGCGCTATAATTGGTCCAAACTACCAGTTACCCCAGAAATTTTAGATAGGTGGTTAACAAACATTACCAATAAAAAAGACAAAATATTTTATTTTGCCTACCAAACTGAAAATGATTTAATCATTAATTGGCTAATTAAACATAATTGGCAAGCTACCCACACTTTAGAAACTACAGGCAAAATACAACAGTATTTAACTGAATTCCATGCCCCAACATCCACAAACAAAGATTAAAAAATTGAATGATTAGGTGATTAAATGATTACCAACATGACAACAATTAAAGATATTTTAATTAAAAATAATAAAAATATAGACACTCTGGATACAGAGTTGCTTTTGTCTTACATCTTGAAAAAACCACGGGAGTGGATTTTGGCACACCCAGACGAAACAATAGACAAAATACACATAATAAAATACAAACAATTGTTTGCCAAACGAGCTAAAAGTGTGCCGTTGGCGTATTTGACTGGGCACAAAGAATTTTTTGGGTTGGATTTTATAGTGAATAAAAATGTTTTGATTCCCAGACCGGAGACGGAATTAATGATTGAACTGGTACTCGACAAAATTAAAAAACTAAATGATTGTAAAATTATTTTAATTGACATCGGCACCGGAAGCGGATGTATACCAATCTCAATCGCCAATCAAATCCGTAAATCAGAATTATCCGTAATCCGTAATGTTTATGCTACAGATATATCACAAAAAGCTTTGCTTGTGGCACGAAAAAATGCCAAACTTCACCATACTAAAATTAAATTTATTCATGGCAATCTATTGTCGAAATTTCCAATTTCTAATTTCCAATTCCCAATCAAATCCAAATTACCAAATTTTCAAATTATTATAACAGCAAACCTACCATATTTAACAAATCAACAATTCAAACACGAACCATCAATCCAACACGAGCCCAAACTCGCTCTAGTTGCAGGGCATGATGGACTCAAATATTACAAAAAACTTCTCATGCAAATCAAATCAACACTTTCAACTTTAAAACTTTATCCCGATTCGAAATCGAGGATCCTCGACCTTCGAGGTCGGGATAACTTTATAACTTTCATAGAGATTGACCCTTCTCAATCTCAAGCAATCAAACTTCTTATCAAAAAATATCTTCCAACATCAAAAATTGAATTACACAAAGATTTAGCTAGTTTAGATAGAATCGTCGAAATAAAAATAAAAAATTCCGTTTAAACGGAATTTTTTATTTTGTTACACATTACTTGATTATTTATAACTCACAATCGCTAAATTCGGCACCACCTCTATCCAAACATGCCCAGGATTCAAACTAATTTCATTACCAATAGCATCATAAAATTCTGTGCGAACGATTTTTGAACTTTTATTCCAAGTGCCAGAAATCACTTGTCCATTCTCAAAAACTAATAATTTTCCTTTACCAATAGTGGTCACCTGTTTCCGACCCTCCTCATCAATCACCTTCATTTTCATTTCTTCCACAATCACGGTGTCGGCCATTATTGGCTGGCTGTTTTCCATTAAATGAATCTCCCCTGCTTGATAACGTGCATATTGATTAGTAGAACTAGAATATTTCCAATCTATTAAATAAGTTGGCGGCGCAAAAGAGATACTCATCTGTTGTGTGGTTAGTGGTAAGGTAATTAGGTGGTCAGGTGATGAAGTATTAAACTTCCACCCAGCCCAATTTCCATCGGCTATTTTATTACTGGTAATAATTTTATTCCACAAATCACTACTGGTATAAACATTATGCGGGGCTGTCCGAGAATTTTCGCGCCAATAACTCTGTCCATTGTAAAATTGATTCCAATCATTAATATGATCAGTTTTTATTTTATCTAAAGCGTCTGGCGATCCACCCACGTGCAAATAAATTATATTATTATATTCTTCCAGCCAATCTAAATAATATGGTCGGGCACTGCGTACTGGCCCAACTTTGTCTACTTTGGTATCAGCTGGATAAATTGCTAAAAAGCGTGGAATATTGGCCTCGGTAGGTGCTTCATAAACAATTGAAGCCTCAGCCAAACCAGCCTGTGGCCAACTATCAAAATGATTTTCAACCATTACGCCCACGAGTGGTGGATTAACTTTATCGGCTGAATCCACACATACACCATCTAGCAAACGGCGGTAATTACAATTTTCTGTTTTCTTTTCCTGCCCCATTTGTACGGACAGGTCGCGACCTGTCCCTAACGCCTTAAAATATCCCCAACCAAACCAAACTAAAAGACCAACGCCAGTTAAAAAAACTAATCCGGCTAATAAATAAACAAATTTTGCTGTTGAAGAATTTTTAGTCATATTATTTTAATACCATTAACATTCTAACATAAAATTAAACATTTTAAAACCACCCACATTTCTGCGGGTGGAATAAATTTTGATCCTGCGCTTTTTGATTTGAATGGAAGCGCTAAACCATTCATTCCTGTCCCTTATCACCGCCCCCAACGATTTCCTCTTGTCCAGGAATGAGACTGCTCATGGCCGCACTTAGGGCATCGATACCACCGCCACAGCTTGTCTACAGTCCAGTCTCGAGTTGGCCTCATCAAAGAACCACAAACACCGCATTTCGGCCACAAGAGGAGGATAAACACTAGCGCAAAAGGACAAAAGGCCAGTGCCACCACCCATTCTGAACCCATTCCAACCTCCACATCAAAAAACATTATAAATATATTAATTATTCACATTTTTGTCTATAAAATACAACGGAATTGTCAAAAAAAGACAATAAGACTCTAGATATTGACATAATTGGCATAATTAAGCTAAAATATTAGTAACTAAACTTTAATCTTTTTGTATGGAAAAAAATACATTTTTTGCACAAATTGGTTTTCAGCCAAACAAAGCCAAAATTTATGAGGTCTTATTATCGCTTGGCACTGCCCCGGCAGGAACCATTGCTAAAGATGCAATTATTGTTCGTTCCACTACCTACAAAATTTTAGACGAACTAATAACTGAAGGTCTGATTGAAATGAATGAAGTAAAAGGTAAAGCCAAACAATATACTGCTTTACCACCGAGTAAACTTTTGGAAGTAATAGAAAATAAAAAAACCGCGGTGGAAAATTTTTTACCAGAGTTAATGGGTGTATTTACCTCTTCAAATTTTAAGCCAAAAATGAAATTCTACGAAGGATTAGCAGGTAAGAAAAAAGTTTTTGAAGATATTTTAACTTTAAAAAATAGCACGGTTTACACTTTCTCGCCAATGAAAGAAGTACTCAATTTGTTTGGAAAAAATTATATGCACCATTATACAGAAAAAAGAGTTAAAAATAAAATTTGGCGTCACGCTCTGCGTCCAGCCTCGGACATCAGTGAAAAAAAAAGCGACTGGGAATTTTATGGATCCAATGAAAAAGTAATGCGCGAAATCCGTTTTCTCCCCAAGGGAATTGATGATGATACTTTGATTCATATTTACGCCGACAAAGTGGGAGTAATTGCCTCTGAAAAAGAAAATTATGCTTTTATTGTGGAAAGTAAAGAATTAACTAAATTAATGAAGCAAGTTTTTATGCTATTATGGTCCACTGCCACTCCGGTATACAAACCTTAAATTTAAAAAAATACATAAAACCACCCGCATTTCTGTGGGTGGTTTTTTATTCTGTTTCAATCTGTCTGAATCAATGCTATTTTTTCTTCTCTTCTTTCTTTGGTGCCACAGCCGGTGCACCAGCGGCAGGAGCCGCGCCTTCTTCACCTTCGGCCACTTCTTCCTTGCCCTTCTTTTCCACTTCAATCTGTTCAAGACTTGGAGCAGTAGTTTCTTCCATAGCTTTCAATTCTTCTTCAGTTAATGGAGCCAACACCTTGGCCAACACCAATTCAGCTGCATTAGCTACCTTAATACCAGCTGGTACAGCCAAATCTTTTACACGAATTACATCGGTAAAAGTCTTTAGTACGCTCAAATCCACATCAATGTGAGAAATTAAATCCTGAGGTAAACATTTTATTTCCAAAGTATCATGAGTCTTCATTAAGGTGCCGCCAAATTCCTTTACAGCTGGAGCTTCACCAACAAAATGCAACTCAATATTGACATGCATTTCCTTATTCATATTAATCTGACGAAAATCCACATGAACTATTTTTCCTTTTACTGGATCATATTGTAAATCCTGAATCAAAACTTTTACTGGTTTATCTGAACCAACAATTAAATCTACCAAACTAGACTCTCCGGCTTCGCTATAAAACTTAACAAAAGTATTATAAGGCAAAGTTAAAGACTGTGGCTTCGTGGTTGGACCATACAAAACTGCTGGTATAAAACCAGTGGCTCTTAAACTTTCAACTTTTTCTTTTCCTCTCTTTTGTGCTGCAAAACTAAATGTCATAAATTTTAAAATATTATATTTGATTATTTTTTAATGTTTGATAAAAATCCAACAATTCATCCTCGGTAATTCCTCCGCTATTTTTTAAACGCTGTACATCATTGGCATTTAAATCTGTTATCACACCTACAGTGCTGGTTCCTAATTTGGAAACCAGAATGAGGGCTATAATTGCGCTTTGACAATGTGAACAGGTTATATGCACTAAATGCGCTCCAGATTTTTTTTCCAAGATATTAGCGGCTGTGGGCCGATATTCTTTTTGGCAAACCGGACAACGATTCATGAGCCGTAAACTCTCCTGAATTGGATTGGATTGTGAATCGGGCATAATATTTTTGAACCCTTTTTCGTGGGAATAATATAACACCATTAAATAATAAAGTCAAGAGCCACTCCTTTCCACTCTTGTTCAAGAGACCAAGTCCAAAATTATTCTAAATTTACAAAATAATTTGACTTGGCCACACTTTGGGCTATGCCTACAAGTATTAAACTAATTATCAAAGATGATCCTCCATAGCTTAAAAAAGGCAAAGTAACCCCAGTCATGGGCAAAATTCCACTGGCTCCGCCAATATTAACCAAAAGTTGAATTAAAAAATATAGTAAAATCCCTAAAACTAAATAAGCATCAAAATCATTGGTACACTTAAGAGAAATTTTCAAAAGTCGCCAGAGCAAAAGAAAATAAAATGCCAAGGTAATTAACACCCCCACAAATCCCAACTCCTCGGCTACCACCGAAAAAATAAAATCGGTTTGCGCCTCTGGTAAAAAATGTAATTGGCTTTGAGAACCAAACCCCAAACCTTGACCAAAAAATTTTCCCGAACCAATGGCGATTACCGACTGATTAACATTATAACCAGAATTTAAAGAATCCTGCGTAGGGTTTAAAAAAATTAAAATTCTTTGTTTTTGATAATCTTTGAACACAAAAAACCAACCAATAAGCGCCACCAAGGTAGCTATTCCCACAATTCCCAAAATATATCTTTTTTTAGTGCCAGTTAAAAAAAGCAGACCAAACCAAATACCAAAAATAACCAATGAAGAACCTAAATCCGGCTGAAACATTATTAAAACAACTAAAAATAAAGCCAGCAAAAACGTAGAAACCACAAACTGTAAACGATCAAAACGACGACCATATTTTTCAATCCACCAAGCTAAAAAAATAATAAAGGCTGCTTTGGCAAACTCCACCGGCTGAAAAGAAAAACTGCCAAGGTGGAACCAACCACGCGTGCCTCTAACTGCCTGTCCCAAAAAAAGCACCAGAAATAACAAAACCAACGCCAAAAGATAAACCATACGCGCGGAAGAACGATAAAAACTAACCTGTACTAAACTGGCAATAAAAAGACCCACAAAACCAACCGCCACTGCGATAGCTTGAGTGGAAAAATAAGTAAGCTGATCACCGCGCGACAAATCTATACTGTAAATAACCGAGAGTCCAATGGCCACCAATACCAAAACTATGATTGACAAAAGCCAATCATAGTTTTTAAAAGAAATAATTTTCCGATTTAATAATACCATAACTAATCTGTTCCAGTCGCTCCTTGAGCTTCTGGTAAAATATACGAATCACTATCAAAAACATTCACCACCGGATAAACTTTAATATCACTAACATAAATATTATCAACCAAAACAGCTTTTTCAACTTGCCGTACTTCTTTAGTCATTAATTTTTCCACTGGCACATAAGCATAGCCCACCACACTTCCCTCATTCAAAAGTTCCACATAAAAATCTATGTGCCAATAACTATAAGGACTATTATTAGTGATCTCAAATTTAATATCATTCTGAGGGACGTTATAAAAAGAATTGGCTGGAATAAATCTAAAATTAACTATTTCAAAATTGGTTTTTTCCTTAACAAATGAAGCCACATCTACCAAACTATGGGGGTTAACTTTTAACCATTTAATCTGCACAATCTGCAAACTCACGGGAGTAGGATAATAATCAGAATATTGCCCAAAAATTATTAAAGGGCGGCTAGCCATTGGCATTATTACAGTAGTTTGGGTATCACTATCTTTTCCTGAATAAGAAAATTTATAAGTTAAAATAGCTATCCAACGATCATTGGGATTTTTCATTTGGGCCACCAAATCATATTGTTTAGAAGCACTTTGATAAACTTCCACATTACTAATTTGCAGCTCTTTGGCTCCATACATTTGATGCATCGCCACATAATTAGGGACCTGAATTGCCTGCAGATTGGCCATTTGTTGATCCAAATTATAACCGATCATTAAATAGTAACCCCAATAAAACAAACTGCCCACCACTGAAACCACTGACCAAGTAATTAAGATTAGTAAAAAGATTCGACGTAATTTTAGTTTATGCAATACATACCATTCTCCCATTTTTAATTCCCGGTTACTAAATTCACCAGTAGGATCTTCATAACGAGAAAAATTATTTTTTGTTTTGTTGTCAGACATAATTTTACTTATTAAAGTACTTGATGAATATTATAGCATTTTAGAAAACAAAAACCAAGCCGCCCCTCTTGCCCCCACCCCGAATTTATGCTACAATATTGTCATCATTTTCAATACTTTATACTTTATTTTCACAAGGGGGATCCGTCCTTTGGCGGATAACTTTCAACTTTATAACTAAATTTATGCCTATCAAACGTATTATCCGTGGAAGAATTGAAAATAAAGCTCCAACTCACCAACAACACTTTGAACCAAAAAAAAAGACTATAAAAAATCCGCTTATTAAAGTTACACCAAAAATTGTGGTGAAACCAGAAATTAAGACTGAGACTAAGGTTGAGACTGAAACCAAATCAACTATTGAACCAAAAATTGAAAATAAACCCTTAATCACGGAACCTCTAAAAAAAGCCTCCACTGAAAAAATTGATTTGCCAAAAATTGCCGTTGAACCGCCTAAACTAAAAAAGGAAAAAATAACCGAGGGTTATTCTGCAAAAAATATTACCGTGCTAGAAGGACTGGATGCAGTACGCAAACGCCCTGGTATGTATATTGGCTCTACTGGAGTTCAAGGTCTGCACCATTTAATTTGGGAAGTAATAGACAATTCTTTTGATGAGGCCATGGCAGGATACTGTAAAAATATTGAAATTAAATTATTACCCAATGCTTGGGTCTCGGTGTTTGATGATGGTCGTGGTATTCCAGTTGATATTCACCCAGTAAAAAAAGTCAGCGCCTTAGAAGTAGTTTTGACACAATTACACGCTGGTGGAAAATTTGGCGACGGCGGTTACAAGGTATCTGGTGGTCTTCATGGTGTAGGTGTTTCTGTAGTAAATGCATTATCTACAAATTTACGTGCAATTGTTCACCGAGATGGACAAATTTGGGAACAAGATTATGAATTTGGTAAACCAGTAAAAAAAGTTAGACCAACTGGCAAAGCCAAAGACACTAGCACTACTATTATCTTTCATCCTGATTCTTCTATTATTGAAACTTTGGACTATGAATGGAAAACCGTAGTGGATCATTTGCGCCAACAGGCCTATTTGACCAAAGGTGTACACATTTATCTTAGTGATGAACGCTCGACCGAAGAAAAAATCAAAGATAAAACTGCTACGCAGTTACCTATCTCCACTTATCAATTTTATTTTGAAGGCGGTATTGCTTCTTATGTTAAACACATAAATAAAAATAAAGAAGCCAAACACGAAAATGTTTTCTATATTGAAAAGCAAATGGACACAGTGCAAGTAGAAATTGCCTTACAATACACTGATGATTACAATGAATCACTCCATGCCTTTGCCAATAACATTACCAACCCCGATGGCGGTATGCATGTAGCTGGTTTTCGCACGGCCTTAACCAGAACTTTAAATTCTTATGCACGCAACAAAGGAATTCTAAAAGAAAAAGAAGAAAATTTAGGTGGTGAAGATGTGCGCGAAGGATTAACTGCTATTATCTCAGTAAAAATTCCTGACCCTCAATTTGAAGGCCAAACCAAATCTAAACTCGGTAATCCCGAAGTTAAACCAGCAGTGGAAACAGCTTTTTCTGATGCTTTTACAATTTATTTAGAAGAACATCCCCGTGATGCTGAGGCGATACTCGGCAAATGTATTTTGGCAGCCAAAGCCAGAAACGCTGCTCGGCTAGCCAGAGAAACAGTGCTTAGAAAAGGCGCTTTAGAAGGCTTTACCCTTCCTGGAAAATTAGCAGATTGTTCTTCACGCGACGCTGAAAATTCTGAATTATACATTGTAGAGGGAGATTCTGCTGGAGGCAGTGCCAAACAAGGCCGTGATCGTCACACCCAAGCCATTTTGCCTTTACGCGGAAAAGTTTTAAATGTAGAACGCGCCCGTTTAGACAAACTTTTAGCTAATAACGAACTGAAAGCTCTGATTATCGCCATGGGCACCAATATTGGTGAAATGTTTGATATCACCAAGCTCCGCTACAACCGAATTATTATTATGACCGATGCTGATGTGGATGGCTCACATATCCGCACCCTACTCTTAACATTTTTCTTCCGCTATTTTGCAGATTTGATTTATCAAGGACATATCTTTATTGCTCAACCACCATTATTTTCTATTAAACACGGCAAAGAAGTGGAATGGATCTATAATGAAGAAACTTTAGAAAAATATAAAAAAGATCATGGAATAAAAGAAGAAGATTTGCAAGTATTAGAAGCTGACGAGGACGAATCCGACTCCGCTTCGTCTGACACAGTTGCGCCGGACAAAGAAGAAGACGACAAAAAGAAGGGCAAAAATCTTCCAACTAACACTCAGAGCAAATTAAATATCCAACGCTATAAAGGTTTGGGAGAAATGAATCCTGAACAACTTTGGGAAACAACCATGAACCCAGAACAGCGCGTAATGAAAGTAGTAACTGTTGAAGATGCTGAAAAAGCTAGTGAAATTTTTGATATTTTAATGGGTTCAGAAGTGGCACCGAGAAAAAAGTTTATTCAAACGCACGCAAAATCAGTGAAGAACTTAGATATCTAAACAACATACAAAATATACATAATAAAATACAAAAAAATACCAGCGATTAAGCTGGTATTTTATTATTTATAAATTCACTTTCTTGCTTCAACTATAGCAATCAATCTAGTTATAGCGTCAGCCAAAGTTGCCATGTCATCTCCAACCTTTCCAAAAGAAGCCAAAATAACTTCCTTTACTCTCTCATCTTGTATTAAATCAACTTCTGGTGGAACTATAGCTGTGGCGTTCCTACGTAATCGTTCTACATACATAAGTAAATCCGCCGGACGAATTCCATTTAAAAATTTTTTATTTAAATCTTTTGGTTGTCCATCAACCATTGGCATATCACCAACAGCTTCTGGTGTTTTTCCCTGACCATCTACCATATAATTACTAATTTAATAAATTAACAACTGCTCAAGTATAGCACATTTTTACCCTTTTGTCAATACCTTGGCTAAGTTAAGCCAAAATTTTGTGCACACCTACCCCCTATTGACACTCTTCTTAAATTCAGGTAGTATATCAACGTAAATCGGCCTAAGGGCCGTTTTAAAAACCTTAATTTTATGAACAAAATCACTAGCTATTTCACCGGCGCCATTACTGAAATGAAAAAAGTAGTCTGGCCCAGCAAAAAACAAACCACCACTTATACTCTCATTGTAATTGGTATGAGTATTGGAGTGGCTTTATTTTTCGGCATACTGGATTATATTTTCAGCATGGGCTTAGCACAATTAATTAAATAACTATGGCCAAACAAACCTTAAACCTTGGACGCCGCTGGTATGTGCTCCACACTTACTCTGGCTACGAGGAAAATGTAAAACGCAACTTAGAACAACGTATTGAATCTTTTGACATGCAAGAAAAAATCTTCAATGTCATGGTACCTAAAGAAAAAAAGATTAAAATTAAAAATGGCAAACGTACTTTGGTGGAAGAAAAAATCTTTCCTGGTTACGTGCTAGTAGAAATGTTGGTAACTGATGATTCTTGGTACGTGGTTAGAAATACTCCAAATGTAACTGGTTTTATTGGTTCTGGAACCACTCCTACACCAATTGATGGCAAAGAAATGGATGCTTTACAAAAACGCATGGTGGTAGAAGAACCTAGTCACAAAATTGATGTGGAAGTTGATGATCCAGTTAAAATTACTGATGGTCCATTTAAAAACTTTGAAGGAAAAGTTTCCAATGTTGATGAAACCCGCGGTAAAATTAAAGTACTAGTTTCCATGTTTGGCCGAGAAACTCCAGTGGAATTAGATGCCCTACAGGTTAAGAAAATTTAATATAATAATTTGTAAGATTGTTTGCTTCTAAAGAGCGCTTCTAAACAATTTTAAAAATTAAAAATTAAAAATTAAAAATTTTCAAATATATGGCTAAAAAATTAATCACCCAAATCAAACTACAAATTCCCGGCGGAGCAGCTAATCCAGCGCCACCGGTTGGACCAGCACTTGGTCAACATGGCGTAAATATCCAAGCTTTTTGCAAAGAATTTAATGAAAAAACTCAAGATAAAAAAGGCGAAGTAGTACCAATCGTTATTAGTGTTTTTGAAGATCGCACATTTTCTTTTATCATGAAAGTGGCTCCAGCTTCAGAATTAATTAAAAAAGCGGCTGGTATTAAATCCGGAGCGCACAATGCATTGAAAGAAAAAGTAGGCAAAATTAGCAAAGCCAAATTACGTGAAATTGCTGAAAAGAAAATGCCCGACATGAATTGCCACACCATAGAAGCAGCCATGAAAACTTTAGAAGGTACTGCTAGACAAATGGGTGTGACGGTTGAATAAGAACCACTAAATCTACACAAATAAACAAAACTCGCCAAAACTGGCGAGTTTTGTTATAATAAGACCATAATTTACAATTTGAAATAAAAAATTAAAAATTATCACTATGTCCTCCACCAAAAACATCATCCGCAACATCTATCTATATATCGTAACTCTTATTGGTTTAGTAATGTTAGTTATTGCTTTAGTTGATTTAATTCAACTAGGATTAAAAACTTGGATTTTTACTTTGGCTGACCAACAAGATACTTATCAATCAATACCAACAACCCCTTATGGTATAAAAAATATTAGCACTACTAATTTACAAAATGCCACATCTACCAATTTAACTATTGAAGACCGCCAAGCTTTTGAACAATGGAAAAATGATTATCAAAACTGGGAAACTAATACCAAAAATATTGATCAGAAAAAAGCCCAAAAACAACGTGACGCAGTGCGAGACATTGCTTTACTCATTGTCGGTTTAGGACTATTTTTGAGTCATGGCTATGTGGTTAGGAAAGATAGAAAATTAGAACTTCAAAATGTTAATTAAAATTTATTAATTAAAAATTGTTTAAAAATTGAAAATTAAAAATTATTATGAAATCACCCACTTTTTCCAAATCAAAAATTGCCATTATCGGTGCCGGAGCTGTTGGTTCCACAGCCGCTTATGTAGCCACTTTAAAAAATCTAGCAGCCGAAATTATTTTAATTGATGTTAATGAACAAAAAGAGGCTGGCGAAGTAATGGATATTGCCGACGGCTTATGTTTTGTGGAAACTGGTTGCATAAAAGGCGCTGATTTTAAAGACGCTCGTGATGCTGACATTATTGTAATCACTGCCGGACTGGCACAAAAACCTGGAGAAACCCGTTTGGATTTAGTGAAAAAAAATTCAGCCATTTTAAAATCCATTTTTAAACAAATCGGTAAATTAAAATCCAGCGCCATTATTATAATGGTAGCCAATCCAGTAGATATTCTTACTTATTTTGCCCAAGAATTGAGCGGTCTGCCCAAAAATCAAGTTTTTGGCTCAGGCACCGGACTTGATACTGCCCGTTTAAGAACCGACTTAGGAGATTACCTAAAAGTCAACCCTAAAAGTATTCATGGTTATGTAATGGGTGAACATGGAGACAGCGAATTTGTAGCCTGGAGTACGGTAGAAGTTGGTGGTATACCTATTGCCAAAACAAAAATGATTAACAAAAAAACACTTAAGGATATTGAAATAAAAGTAAAAAAAGAGGCCTATGAGATCATTAATCGCAAAGGAGCCACCTTTTATGGAATTGGCCTAGTAATCGCTGAAATTATTGAAGCTGTATTAATGAATCAACATAAAATTATGCCAATTTCTAGTCGTTTGACCAATTACAATGGTGTTAATGATGTTTGTTTGGGTGCCCCAACAGTCATTGGCCGTTCCGGAGTAGAAAAAGTTTGGCCAGTAGAATTATCGTCTTCCGAAAAAAACAAATTCAAAAAATCGGCAGAGACTTTAAAAAATTACCTGAAACAAGCAATGGAATAAATTAATTTTATGAAAAAATTATTTTTGCTAACAGCTATTTTTCTGTTAACCCTGTTAGTCAATGGCTGCAGCTCCAGCTCCCCAAATCAAAAACTAGTAACTTCAACAACCGAAAAAACTAACGGAGTAACCAACACCACTCTAACTGTTAGCAGTACTGACTTTTGTAAAAATCACGGCTACGAAATAATTATCCGCTTTGACAAAGACACCCAAGGCTCCAAAATTTTTTGTCGCTTCCCCGATAAAAAAGAATGTGTGGCCAACGACTTCCAAAAAGGAATTTGTACCCCTGAAAAAGGAGCCGTCTATTATGTTTTAAAATCAACACCGGTTTATAATTGCCAAAAAGCTGATCCTCCAGTCTGTGGCACTGACGGAAAAAATTACGTCAACCATTGCGGTGCCGACTTAGCAAATATTCCTATCAGCCATCTTGGCTCTTGTGGTACTATCATTAGTTTTAGCGAAAATACCACTGATTTTATAGACAATAAAATTGGTCCACTGCCTGTTATCACCTCATCTTCTACACCTATTGAAAAATCAGAAAATATAGTTAAAATCACTTCTACTCTTCCCGATTGGCTAAAAACCGCTGGTGATATTATTAAATCACAATCAAAAAGTAGCCCATCAGCATATATTAAAAAATGTAATTCAGGCGCCGGAACTTTGTATTACCAAGTAGATTCCTGCCCCAATTGTTTTTCCACTCTTTATCAAGAAAATGGTGAAGTAATTTGTTACCCAAACCATGATCTTACCCACAATTGCCCAGTTAATTTTAATATAAATAATTCAAAAAATGATTGCACTACTGTCTGGGTGGACAACCGCTAACCACTAACTTAAACCAGCATCTCACAAGATTCGTGTGTATTCGTATTAAGTTTAGTGTCTCCTTGACACTTTATAAAAAATAATGTATAAATATAGCACCCGAAAATGGGTGCTATTAATATGTGGGACCTTGAACACTCAAGGGATTGAACCACTAACAACATAATACACATAATAAAATACACAATAAACAAATTGTATTTTAATCCATGTATATTGTATCTTGTAAAATTGTATGTCTAAAAGAATGGACGCGCTCAATGCTAAAGTAGACAAAAATAAAGCCTACACCATTGTTGACGCAGTTAAACTGGTAAAAGAAACTAGTAATGTTAAATTCGATTCCTCGGTTGAAGTTCATGTCAAATTAGGTATTGACATTAAAAAAAGTGACCAACAAATTAGATCCACCGTGGCCTTGCCTCATGGCACTGGCAAAAGCAAAACTATAGCCGCTTTTGTAGGACCAAATGATGAAAAAATAGCCAAAGAAGCTGGAGCTGACTTGGTTTATGGTGAAGATGATATTAAAAAAATTAAAGATACTGGTAAAATTGATTTTGAAATTGCCGTGGCCACTTTAGAAATGATGCCAAAAATGGCTGCTTGTGCCAAAATTCTTGGTCCAAAAGGTTTGATGCCTAGTCCTAAAACTGAAACTGTGGGACCAGATATTAAAAAAATAATCACCGCCTTAAAAAAAGGTAAAGCTGCTTTTAAAAATGATGATACTGGAAATATTCACCAAGTTATTGGCAAAGTAAGTTTCAGCGAAGAACAACTAAAAGACAATTTACAAGCATTTTTAGATGCCTTACTAAAAGCCAAACCAAAATCTGCCAAAGGTACCTACATCCAAGCACTCTACCTTACCTCTGCCATGGGACCAAGCATTAAATTACAAATTTCTCAATAAAATAACAAAATTCTTCCCCACACCCTCACATAATTGAGGGTGTTTTTTTCGTACTTGCGCCATGGTTCTTTTTTTGCTAAAATTCAACTGTAATTTTAACTACAATTTTATGGCTGATCCAACTAACACTTACACTCGTCCCACGTGGGATGAATATTTTTTAAAACTGGCCATGTTAGCATCCGAGCGAGCCACTTGCCCCCGCATGCATTGTGGCTGTATTTTAGTTAAAGACAAAAATGTCGTAGCCACAGGATATAACGGCTCAATTCCTGGCGATGAACACTGTGAAGACGTTGGTTGTTTGGTAATTAATAATCATTGTGAACGCACAATCCACGCTGAAATGAACGCTTTAACCCAGGCGGCCAAACGAGGCCACTCAGTAGATGAGGCAACTGCCTATGTCACCAATATGTCTTGTACCAATTGTGCCAAAGCCTTAATCGCCGCTGGAATAAAAAGGATTGTTATATTTTCCGATTTTCATGATACTTTGGCAGTTGATTTCTTTAACAAAGCCGGAGTTAAAATTGACAAACTACCCATGCCAGCCTGCAATATCTGCTATGATCTTAAAAATTATTCTTCGGCCAAGCCACTAGTTAAATAAGCCTAAAGATATGCCAAGCAATAAAATAATTTTAGGTATTATTGGTAGAAATGCTGGAGGAAAAACTACTGCTACCGAGTATCTTATAAAAAAATATCAAGCTGTATCACTACGTTTTTCTGATCCTTTAAAAGATGTGCTAGTTAGATTGCGTTTAGAAACTAACCGGCCAAATTTCCAAACCCTATCAACAATTTTAAGACAAAATTTCAGTGAAGACATTTTATCCAAAATAATTGCCCAAGATGTAATTGATTGCCAGGCCAAAATAATTATCACTGAAGGGGTAAGAAGACCAAGCGATATTACTTATTTAAGTAAAATACCCGGATTTTATTTAATTTCAATTGAAACCGAACAAAAAACTAGATTTGCCAGAACCAAAAATAGAACCGAAAAAACTGATGATCAAAATAAAACCTGGGAAGAATTTTTAAGCGAAGATAACAAAGAATCCGAACAAAAAATCGAGGAAATTGCTAAGCAAGCCAAACTTCATATTGATAATAATGGCAGTTTAGAAAATTTATATAAACAATTAGCTGAGTTAATAATCAAATTAAATAATTAGTATAATTAGAGTCGTCAAATTAGTGAACTATGAAAGTAAAAATAAAACGCATTGATAAATCACTCCCCTTACCAGAATACCACACCCCTGGTGCTGTGGCTTTTGATTTATACAGTCGAATTGACATGACTATTCTTCCCCAGGCTATTGAAAAAATGCCGACTAACATTATAGTTGCTATCCCTTCTGGATATGTTTTAGAAATCAAAGACCGTTCTAGTGCAATGCAGAAAAAAGGGCTTTTGTGCACAGTGGGATATATTGATCAAGATTATTGTGGGGATGAAGATGAAATATTGCTTCAAGTTTATAATATTACTAATAATCCTGTCAAAATAGAAAAGGGCGAACGAGTGGGCCAAGCAGTATTTATTAAAATTGACACAGCTGAGTGGGAAGAAACTGATAAAATGGCAGACAAAAGCCGAGGAGGATTTGGGACAACAGGCTAACCATAACAATAGACAAAATACATGGAAAAAAAATACAACAATATTTTACTCCATGTATGTTATTATGTGTATATTGTATTTTATTTTATATGCAATCATATTTAGACATTGTTAAAAAAATCTTAGAAAAAGGTGAAAAAAAAGCTGACCGTACTGGCACTGGCACTTTAGCAATTGCCGGCGCTATGTTTGAACATGACATGGCAAACGGTTTTCCTCTTTTAACAACAAAAAAAATGCCTTTTAAAGTAATGGCCACTGAATTAGAATTTTTTATCAAAGGCCTTACGGACAAACAATGGCTAAAAGACAGAAACTGTCATATTTGGGATGAGTGGTGTTCACCCAAAAAAGTATCTTATGCCCATGATGAAGACACACTGAAAAAGATGGCCGAAGAAAGAGACTTGGGGCCAATTTATGGTTTTCAGTGGCGACATTTTAATGCACCCTACTATGATTTCGCCACCGATTATTCAGGACAAGGTATTGACCAACTTAAACATGTTGTGGAAGAAATAAAAAAAGACCCCAAAGACCGTCGCATGATTGTGATGGCCTGGAACCCCTGCATGCTAGACCAAATGGCTCTTCCACCCTGTCATTATGGCTTTCAAATAACAGTAATTAATGGCCGGCTAAATTTACTTTGGAATCAACGCTCAGTAGACACTATGTTAGGACTACCTTTTAATATTTCTAGCTATGCTCTACTTTTACATTTGCTAGCCAAAGAAACCAGTTTAAAAGAAGGAAAACTGGTTGGTTTTTTGTCTGATGTACATATTTATTTAAATCATCTAGATGGTGCTAAAGAACAACTAACACGAGATCCCAATGTCTATCCCCTGCCTCAAATCGTAACAGAAAATTTTACTTCTATTTTTGCTTGGCAAGCGAGTGACACAAAATTAATAAACTACCAATCACACCCTTCAATCAAGTTTGAAATCGCCGTTTGACTTACCAACTTTTTAAATTTCTAATTCACCTAATATCTAATTCACCTAATAAAATTTACAATGTCCAATTTTAAAATTTAATAATTGGATATTTTATTAGAAATTAGGTGAATTAGATAATTAGAAATTGAACAACTTATTTAGAATACTTTATGTTTTCATTGATCGCAGCTGTAGCTGATAATAACTGTATAGGAATTAAGAATCGCATTCCTTGGAACATTCCTGAGGATTTTCAATATTTTAAAAAAACTACTTTAGGAAAAACTTGCTTAATGGGCCAGGCTACTTTTGAATCAATTATTGGATACCTAGGTAAACCATTACCTGGAAGAAAAACTGTGGTCTTGAGCCGTGACCCAAATTTCAAAGTACCCACAGGCGTGAGAGTATTTAATGATTTAGATAAAGCCTTTGCTGAACTTAAAGATGAAGACGTTTTTATTTGTGGTGGCGCTTCAATTTATAAACAAACCATTAACCGAGTAGATATTTTATATATTACCCATGTTCACCAAATAATTGACGGTGATACTTTCTTCCCGAAAATTGATAAGAATATGTGGCATGAAGTGTGGCGAGAAGATCATAAAGGGTTTAGTTTTGTGATTTATCGTCGTATAATCTCGAACCCCTCAGGGTGAGAGATCCCTTTTCAAGAAAAGTAAATTGCATAAAAAAAATAATTTTATTAAAATTTTCTGAGCGTTAAAAAGGGATTTCTCGCTTCGCTCGGAATTACCAACTATATGAAAAAGGGCCTATTCATCATGATTGAAGGTACCGACGGTTCAGGCAAAAGCTTGCAAACCGAACTTTTGGTTAAGCACTTAAAAAAAGCCAAACAAAAAGTAGAACAAATCAGTTTTCCACAATACGGTAAAAAAAGTGCTGGCATGATTGAAGATTATTTAAATGGTAAATTCGGTACAGCCAAAGAAGTTGGACCCTACCGTGCCTCTATTTTTTATGCAATTGATCGTTATGCTGCTGCTCCCCAAATAAAAACTTGGCTTGCTCAAAATAAAATAGTAATTGCCAATCGCTATGTGGCCTCTAATATGGGACACCAAGGCGGTAAAATAGCTAATCTAAAAGAAAGAAAAAAGTACTTTGATTGGAATTATAATTTGGAATATAAAATCTTCGGCATTCCCAAACCAGACGTGAATTTGATATTACATGTCACCCCAAAAATTTCCCAAAAACTGATCGATAAAAAAGGAGCTCGTGAATATTTACACGGTAAAAAACGTGACATTCATGAAGCTGACTTAAACCACCTAAAAGATGCCGAGCAAGCCTATATAAATATCACCAAGTTATATCCTGAATTCAAACTTATTGAATGTGTAAAAAACGGACAAATTTTACCTCCAGAGCAAATACATGCTATAATATCTAAAGAAATACAAAAATATCTCAAATAATACCTATCTTAATAATAAATATATGTTAATTACCGTCACCGAACTTATTGGCAAAAGCCTAGAATTTTATAGAAAGAATGCTCTACTTTTTTTGAAGTACATGCTCTTACTTTTTATTCCCGCCGGCATCACCGCCGTTATTTCCTCCATTGTTGGTCCATTTATCAATAGTCTCATGACCTATGGTTTCGGCCTGCCAATTCTACTATATCTTTTAGTAATCATTATTTGCTTTATTTTTAGTCTGTGGATCAACATTTCCTTTATCAAAGCCATTGCAAAGTGTCTAAAAGGAGAAAAGATTCTTCCTATAAAAGAAGAATTCCAACTTAATTTAAATTTGCTCTGGCCGGTCATCTTAACTAGTGTGTTAACTTCAGTATTTATTTTGCTAGGTTTTATACTAGTGGTAATTCCCGGTATTATAATTTCTGTTTGGCTGGCTTTTTCAATAACTGTACTGGTTTTGGAAAATAAAAAACCAATGGAAGCCATTAAAACCAGTAAAGAATTATGCCGCAGAAGATGGTGGGCAGTTTTATGGCGTCTATTTGCCCCAGCCTTAGTATTCAATCTAGCACTTTTGGCTGTTCAGTGGCTGGTAAACACACCTTACAATTTAATACTCAATGAAAGTTTAAGTACCCACCCCTCAACTCTACTTTTTGTTTCAATAATTTTTACCATTCTTAATACTATTGTGGCCCTGCTTTTTGCTCCATTATCTATTATTTTTCAAACTGTGCTTTATTTTAATTTAAAAGAAACACCACTACCAGAGCCACTACCAATGGAACTAAGCAATAAATAATTCAAATCAGGCCCCCGCTAGGGGGTCTTTTCAATTAAGGACGGTAGTGGTAAAATTGATAAATAAAATAACCATGTTCGAATATACAAATAAATTTACGAATGTACAAATATATCACGATTCGTAAATTCGTATTAAATTCGTACATTCATAAATACTATGCCTCAATACACAACAATAATTGGGATGGAAGTACACGTAGAGCTTAAAACCAAAAGCAAAATGTTTTGTAGTTGCCCTAATGATCCGGATTTAAAAGAACCAAATATCAATATCTGCCCCATTTGTTTGGCCCATCCAGGAACTTTACCGGTACCCAATAAACAAGCCATTGCTTGGACAGTGCTTATCGGTCGTGCCTTTGACTGTTCCATTCGCGAACTTTCTAAATTTGATCGCAAGCATTATTTTTATCCTGATCTGCCTAAAGGTTATCAAATCTCTCAATACGACGAACCAATTGCCGAACGCGGTTCAATTACTTTAAAATTTCCTTTAAATGACAATTTAAGAGACGAAGCCAAAATTGGTATCACCCGCGCTCATTTGGAAGAAGATACAGCTAAATTATTACATGACACCGACGGTAATACTCTGGTTGATTTTAATCGCGCTGGCACGCCGTTAGTAGAAATCGTCACTGACCCTGATTTTAAATCTGCCTTAGAAGCCAAAACTTATTGCCAAGAATTGCGTTCCATTTTTAGATATTTAAATGTATCTGATGCAGACATGGAAAAGGGTCACCTGCGCTGTGAAGCCAATATTTCTGTACAAGAAGCTGGCAAATTTGAAATTGTCGATGGAATAGTAAAACCGCTTGGCAATTATAAACTAAACAATAAAGTAGAAGTAAAAAACATCAACTCTTTCAAAGCTGTAGAAAAAGCTATTGATTTTGAAATTAAAAGACAGACAGAATTATTGGAAAAAAATGAAGGCTGGCCGCAACAAACTCGCGGTTGGGATGATAATAAAGGCGAGACGGTGTTACAACGCATTAAAGAAAATGCTGCTGATTATCGCTACTTCCCAGATCCAGACATTCCTCCATTTCATCCCTTAAAATTGGCTGGAAAAATAATTATTCCTGAATTACCGCAAGAAAAAAGAACCAGATTCCACGAAGAATATGAATTATCTTATGCTGATGCTAAAATTTTGAGTGAAGACAAACTTTTGGCTGATTTTACCGATGAAGTGATGAGCGAACTTACTGAATGGCTGGATTCTTTACCAGAATCAAAAAATAAAGCTGAAAATATACCACAAAAAACTGCCCGTTTAGCTGGTGGTTGGATCACCAGTAAACTTTTAGGAGCTCTAAATGAAAAAGAGCTGGATATTAGCCAAATTAAATTTTCCGCAGAAAATTTTGCCGAACTAATTGCCCTAGTTTACGACAATCGCGTTAATTCTACCAATGCCTACAAAATTCTACTGATTATGATTGGTTCGGATAAGGACCAAGACCCTACCCACATTATGGAAGACAAAGGCTGGGGACAAGTAGCTGATGAAAATCAACTGGGCGGAGTGGTAGATGAAGTAATAAAAAATTACCCCACCCAAGTAGCCCAATTTAAAGCTGGTAAAGACCCGATTTTACAATTTTTAAAAGGTATGGCGATGAAAGCAACCGAAGGTTCGGCCGATCCAGTGGTGGTGGAGAAATTATTAAGAGAAAAAATGAAGAATTAAAATTACAAAGTAAAGCTATGTCATTATTAACAATCTCTCCCATTGACGGCCGCTATGCCGAAGAAACAAAAGAACTTTCAAACTATTTTTCCGAAATGGCTTTATTTAAATATCGTACATTGGTTGAAATAGAATATTTAATTGCTCTTAATCACTGCTTAAAGTTAAAACCAACTTTTACCAACGAGCAAATAAAAAAATTAAGAAATTTATATCAAAATTTTTCTACTACCGCTGCCGAAGAAATAAAAACCATTGAACAAAAAACTAACCACGATGTTAAAGCTGTAGAATATTTTCTGCAAGCCCAATTCAAAAAAAATAACCTTACTCAACATCTACCTTTCATCCACTTTGCGTTAACCAGCGAAGACACCAACAATCTTGCCTACCGTTTGATGTGGCAAAAAGCAATTAAAAATATTTATCTACCATTACTTATTGATCTGCAAAAAAATCTTAAAAAAATGGCAAAAAAAAATTCAGACATTCCACTCTTATCTCTTACCCATGGACAGCCAGCCACTCCTACGACTGTAGGTAAAGAATTAAATATTTTTGCTACACGTTTAGAAAGACAAATTAAACAATTACAAAAACAGCAACTGCAAGGAAAATTAAACGGCGCTACCGGTACTTTTGGCGCTCACACCATTGCTTATCCAGAAATTGACTGGTTAAATTTTAGCCAAAAATTCATTACCTCTTTAGAATTAGCACCAAACTTAGTTACTACTCAAGTGGAAACAAATGATTCCTTAATTGAAAGCTACCAAAATATCATTAGAATCAATTCAATTCTAATTGATTTATGTCGAGATTTTTGGCTTTACATTAGCCGGGGAATTTTCAAACAACAAAAAAAAGAGGCAGAAGTTGGCTCCAGCACCATGCCCCACAAAATTAATCCTATTCAATTTGAAAATGCTGAAGGGAACCTTGGTTTGGCCAATGCTTATTTCAACTATTTAACTGATACTTTACCTATTTCTCGTTTACAAAGAGATTTAAGTGGCAGTACGGTAATTAGAAACCAAGGTGTGCCATTCACCCATTCATTTTTGGCAATTAAACAAATAGTCAAAGGCTTAGAAAGAATTACCATTGACGTTGATAAAATAAACCAAGAATTAACTGAACATCCAGAAGTACTAAGCGAAGCAATCCAAACAATTTTTAGAAAATATGGCGATGATACAGCATACGAAAAATTAAAAGAATTAACCCGTGGCCAAAAAATAACCAAAGAAATTTTAAAAAAAATAATTAATGAAGGTGATTTACCAATTATAGAAAAAAACAAGCTATTATCATTAACCCCACAAAATTACTTAGGATTAGCCAAAAAACTGGCCAAAATTTAATTCCCAATTATCCACACTTTGCAGCCTTGCCGATAAAAACAATTAATGCTAAACTACCCCCGATATGAAACATTTAGACGATACAATCTACAAAAACTTTTAACAACCGGCCACCCGAAGAGGGTGGCTTTTTTAAAAAAATATGCAACCATGGAATTTAAAAACCCAACTGCTTGAAAATATAGAAAAAAATGGCGGCTTTGTAAATTGTCACGCTCATTTTGACAAAGCTTTTTATATTACCAAAGAAGGTTTGGATTTGAGTATGAAACTGCATATGAAAGAAAAATGGAATTTAAGCGATCAGATAAAGAGAAGTTCTACTCAAGAACAAATTGAAGAGCGCCTCTGTACAGCCCTGGATATAATGCTCTCTCAAGGGGTAAAATTGGCCTCAAGTTTTGTAGATGCTTACGAGGCAGTAAATCACAAAGCGATTGATGCTGCTTTAAAAGTAAAACAAAATTACAAAGATAAAATAAAATTTTTAATTGCCACTCAACCTTTGGGCGGTTTAATAACCCCAGAAGCTAAAAAACTATACGAAGAAATCACAGCCAAAGCCGATATTGCCGGTGGTCTGCCTTCCAAAGACCGTCCACGCGAAGATGAAAACCTAAATAATTTATTTTCTATTGCCAAAAACTTAAATAAACCAATTCACGTGCATATAGATCAAGAAAATGATATAACAGAAAGAGATACAGAAAAACTAATCAAAACCACAATTAAACATGGCTACCAAGGACGGGTAGTGGCTGTGCATGTAATTTCCGTCTCTGCCCAACCCCAAGAATACCGGCGGGAACTATACAAAAAAATAGCCGACGCCGGAATATTTGTCGTTGTTTGTCCAAGCGCTGGCTTATCAATGAAACAGCCAGACCAAATTTCACCTACGCATAATTGTATTGCTAATGTGGCAGAAATGATTGAGGCAGGCCTGACAATTGGAATTGGCTGTGACAATATTCATGATTTTTACCAACCATTTATTGACGGCGACCTGTGGACCGAATTAAGAATGTTGCAAGAAGCCTGCCGTTATTACAATTTTGAAGAATTATTAAAAATTGCCACCACAAATGGCAAAAAAATATTAGAAATTCGCTAATTTCGAACCCGGCAGGGTGAGAAATCCCTTTCCCACACATTGGATGTTGTGTTAAATAAAAAATTTTAAAAGCAAATTAAAATCCCTAAAAAGGGATCCCTCACCTTTGGGTTCGGGATTAAGCAAAAATTTTTATGGCTAAACTTTGGCAAACTGCCTCGACAAAATTACACCCGCTCGCGGAAAAATATACGGTAGGCAACGACTACGAATTGGACAATCGTTTATTGCCATATGACATTGAGGCCTCTAAGGCCCACGCCGAAGCCCTGGTTAAATTAAAAATTTTAACCAAAACAGAAAAAGAAAAGTTAGTTGCCGGCCTAAATGAAATTTTAAAACTCCATGAGGAAGGAAAATTTGTCATCACCCAAGCAGACGAAGACTGTCATACTGCTATTGAAAATTATTTAGTACAAAAATTAGGACAACTTGGAAAAAAAATCCACACTTGCAGGTCAAGAAATGACCAAGTGCTAGTGGCTACCCGCCTTTACACCCGCAAAAAATTGAAACAAATTAGCGAGGAATTAATTAAATTGGAAAAAATATTTTTAAAAACAGCCAAAAAATACGAATTTTTACCCTTGCCTGGTTATACCCACACCCGTCGCGCTATGCCTTCAAGTATTGGCCACTGGTCCGCGGCCTACTTAGAAGAAATGATTAATGACCACATGCTTTTGGAAACTGCTTACAAACTTAATGATCAAAACCCTATGGGCGCGGCTGCTGGTTTTGGCATCAATATGCCTCTTGATCGCCACCTCACCACCAAACTAATGAAATTTAAAAGATTACAAATTAATTCGCTTTATTGCGTGAACAGTCGTGGTTCCACTGAAAGTTTTATCTTGTCGGTCTGCACCAAAATTATGATGACCCTAGGACGACTGGCCAATGAACTAATTTGGTTTACTACTCCAGAATTTAATTTTTTTGATTTACCCTTAGAATTTACCACGGGCTCTTCCATTATGCCCCAAAAACGCAATCCTGATGTATTTGAAATTGTACGCAGTAATGTTAATGTAATTGTCGCCTTACAAACTCAAGTAAAAGATATTAGTAAAAATTTAATTAGCGGCTACAATCGCGACACTCAACTTACCAAAGAACCTTTAATTAAAGGTTTGGGAATAACCAGACGCAGTTTGGAAATAATGGGAGTGGTAATGACTAAAATTAAACCCAAAAAAGAAGTGCTGATGAAATCACTCACCCCAGAATTGTTTGCTGTACATGAAGCCAACCGCTTGGTTAAAAATGGCATGCCCTTCCGTGATGCGTATCAATATATAAAAGAAAATTTGGACAAATTAAAAGTATCTGATCCGGTTAAGGCTATTAAAGAAGTGACTTCTCTTGGTGGACCGGGAAATTTAGGCCTAGAATATTATAAAATTGATAAACCTTTAAAATAATATGAAAATACTTTACGGCGAAGAAACCAAAAAAGCTATAGATAATTTTATTGTTACCGGTCACCCATTTTCAGCGCGGCTGGCACACCGCTTATCAATGGTAAAAATTGCGGCGGCCAAAGCCAATGAGACAACCAAAATTTTACCAAAAAAAATTAGTACAGCTATTTGTCAGGCAGCTGAAGAAATTATCAGGCACGACTACGATGACAATATCGTGGTAGACATGATCCAAGGTGGAGCGGGCACCTCTATTAACATGAACGTAAATGAAATTATTGCCGCGCGCGCTGAGGAAATCCTAAACGACGGTACAATTATCCATCCTCTTGATCATGTTAACCTCTCACAATCAACCAATGACGTGGTCCCAACTGCAATGAAAATAGCCACCTTACAATTAATTGATAAACTCTTGGAAAAATATGAAAAGTACGCCGGAGTCATGGAACAAAAAGCAGTTGAATTTAAAACCGTACTGAAAATTGGCCGCACGCACTTGCAAGACGCCATCCCCATGACGCTAGGACAGGAATTTGGCGCTCACGCAGCGGCAGCACGCGCCGATATTGCCAGAATTAAACGCACTAGGCCAGGTTTATTTGAAGTCAATTTGGGTGGAACGGCAATTGGCACTGGGCTTAATGCTACCCGTGAATATCAAAAAATTGCCATAGAATATTTAGCCAAGCGCACTGGTTACCCACTCAAAGCAGCTAAAAATTTAATTTATGCCACTCAATATGCTGACAGTTTTATGGAGGTAAGCGCCATGCTCACAGTAATTGCCGCAAATTTGATTAAATGCATGAATGATTTACGTTTCTTAGCCTCTGGCCCAAGAACAGGTTTATCAGAAATAAAATTTGATACTTTGCAAAAAGGTTCCTCAATTATGCCAGGCAAAATAAATCCAGTTTTGGCAGAAACAGTTAATCAAATTTGTTTCCAAATTATTGGCAATAACCAAGCCACTTTTATGGCCGTACAGGCTGGGCAACTAGAATTAAATGTAATGCTACCCATAGTAGCTAAAAATCTTTTTGAATCTATCAATTCTCTGGCCAACGGTCTAGAAGTATTTACTAACAAAGCTCTTAAAACTTTACAAGCAAATACTGAACAGTGCCGAAAGCTCTTAGAAAATAGTTTTGCTCTGGCTACGATTTTAACGCCAAAACTTGGTTATGATAAAGCTACTGCAATAGTAAAACAGGCCACAGCAGAAAATAAATCACTTAAACAAATACTAATAGAAAAAAAATTAATGACTGAACAAGAATTTGATAAATTACTCAAAAACCCTAAGCTAGTTGGCTGGTAAACACTTTATGCTTGAAACTTCTTTTCTTAACAAACAGTTCACCAATCCCCTAGTTCTCGCCTCTGGTATTCTTGGGGTTACTGCCGCTAGTTTAAATAATGTTATTAAAAATGGTGCTGGCGGAGTAACTGTAAAATCTATTTCACTTGAACCCAGAACCGGACATCCCAACCCCACCATGGTTCCTTACAAACATTTTTTTATCAATGCAGTAGGGCTTGCTAATCCAGGAATAGAAAAAGCGATTGAAGAATTAATCAAATTTAAAAAATTATCTAATGCTCCATTAATTGGGAGCATTTTTGCTGGCACACCAGAAGAATTCGGAGAAATTACCGAACGGATTTGTGAAGCACCAATTGATTTTCTAGAAGTGGACATTTCTTGCCCTAACGTCAGCCGCGAATTTGGCGACCCTTTCGCCTATTCTGTTTCTGCGGTGGAAAAAATTACCAAATCAGTAAAAATTAAATCAAAAGTACCAATTTCTATTAAGTTATCTCCTAATGCTTGGAATATTGATGCAATTGCCAAAGCAGCTGAAGCCAGTGGTGCCAACGCTATTACTGCAGTAAACACCATTTCTGGAATGATGATTGATGTCCACGCCCGCCGACCAGTTCTACACAACAAACAAGGCGGAATTTCCGGTCCAGCTCTCTTCCCTATAGCCCTTAAATGCGTCTATGATATCTTTAAAGCGGTTAAAATCCCAATTATCGGTACTGGAGGGGTGACTACGGGCGAAGACGCCCTAGCGATGATTATGGCAGGAGCCACTCTTGTTGGAGTTGGCTCAGCAGTATACTTTAGAGGAGTAGATTGTTTTGCTAAAATTACCAGTGAAATGGAAGAAATAATGAAAGAAGAAAAAATAAAATCTTTAGATGAAATAAAAGGTGTTGCCCATTCTTAAAATTCACCTAATTATCTAATTACCTAATTCACCTAATAAAATTCCTAATATCAAATTCAAAAATTGTGTATTGGACATTTTATTAGAAATTAGGTGAATTAGGTGAATTGGAAATTATGAATTTTCTTAAAATCTCCAAAATTGAAAAAGAAAACGAATTTGTAAAAACGTTCTATTTTAGTTTCTCATTAAACTCCAAGCCTGGTCAATTCGTCATGCTCTGGATTCCAGGAATTGATCAAAAACCATTTTCTATTGCCCATGACGATGGCCAAACTTTTGGTTTAACAATTTTTAAACGCGGTGCCTTAACAGAAAAACTGTTTGAAATGAATGCTGGCGACCGAGTAGGTATTTCCGGTCCTTACGGCACTTTTTTTACTGTTCAACCAAACACTCATTATATTATGATAGCCGGTGGTTATGGTGCCGCTCCGTTAGGATTTTTAGCTGAGAAAGTAACCAAAGAAAAAAATGTTAAAATTGATTTTATTGCTGGCGCTCGCAGTGCAGAAAATTTATTATTTGAAGAACGTTTATTAAAAATACCAAACCTTACCTTGCACATTACTACCGACGACGGTTCAAAAGGACATAAAGGATACGTAACAGATTTACTTTCTAATATAATTAATGTTGATTCGTGTAAAAATTTAGTGGTTACTTGTGGGCCAGAACTCATGCAAAAAAAAGTAATAGATTGCTGTAATCAATATAATGTTGACTGTGAAGTAAGCATTGAACGCTATATGAAATGCGGTATTGGTGTTTGTGGACAATGTGCAGTGGATGATTTGGGGATTTGTATGTGTACCGAAGGACCAGTAGTTAAACGCGAATTGGCTAATAAAATTATAGAATTTGGAAAATATTATCGAGACAAAGCTGGCGAAAAAATATTCTTTTAATTAATATATGATCAAAGAACTAATTATAAAACTATTCGAAATCAACGCCGTAAAATTTGGCGATTTCAAACTAAAAAGTGGTATCATGTCCCCTATTTATATTGATTTACGTGTGACGGTTTCTTATCCAGAAATTTTAAAAATGGTCGCTGAAGCCATGTGGGAAAAAGTTAAAAATCTAAATTTTGATTTAATCTGCGGCGTGCCCTACACTGCCCTACCAATTGCCACAGTTATTTCGGTTGAACATAACAAACCAATGGTCATGCGCCGTAAAGAAATAAAAGATTACGGTACCAAAAAAGCCATTGAGGGAAATTTCTCAGCTGGTCAAACTGTATTGGTAGTTGAAGACCTAGTTACTAGTGGTTCAAGTGTTTTTGAAACTATTGAACCGCTTCAACTTGAAGGACTAAAAATTAATGACATTGTGGTTTTGATTGATCGTGAACAGGGTGGTAAAAAACATTTACAAGAAAAAGGCTATAATTTACATTCAGTAATTACTATTTCTGAAATGTTGGAAGTGCTGGGAAATGAAGGAAAATTGGCTAAAGAAATGGCTGCTAGAGTAAAATCATTTATCATAAATAACCAAGTTTAAAAAATCTAAATTTCCAATGACAAATTTCCAATCAAATCCGAAATCCTAATATCAAAAATTTGGATTTTGATATTTGAACTTGATTTGACATTGGAAATTGGTAATTTGAAATTTATGCTATCATATTCTCAACGCGCCGACCTCTGTTCTAATCCCACCGCTATCCATTTATTAAAACTAATGGATCGCAAAAAAACTAATCTCTGTATTGCCGCTGATGTGGTAATGAAAGATGAATTATTAAAAATTGCTGACGAATTGGGCCCAGAAATTTGTATCTTAAAAACGCATATTGATATTATTGCTGATTTTGACGCTGATTTACTTATTGAACTGCAAAGATTTTCAGAAAAACACGACTTTCTGTTATTTGAAGATCGTAAATTTGCTGATATTGGTAATACAGTTAAATACCAGTATCAAGACGGTATTTATAATATTGCTGATTGGGCTCATATAACCAATGCCCACAGTGTTCCTGGCCCAGGAATTATCCAGGGATTAAAAGAAGTGGGTTTACCCAGAGGCCGAGGATTATTATTACTCGCTGAAATGAGTTCCAAGGGAACTTTAGCCAAGGGCAATTATACCGAAGAAACCCTTAAAATGGCACAAGAAAACAAAGACTTTGTAATTGGTTTCATTACCATGCGGCAATTAATTGATGATCCTTGTTTTATTAACATGACTCCTGGTGTACAACTGGCCACAGGCGGCGATACACTAGGACAGCAATACTATACGCCAGAAAAAGTAATTAAAGAAAACAAATCCGATATTATTATTGTCGGACGAGGAATTTATGAAGCAGACAACCCACTAGCTGAAGCCAAAAAATACCGAGAGGCAGGCTGGTTGGCTTATCAAAGCAGAACATAAAAAAGTAGAGACGAGGCAGTGCCTCGTCTCTACTTTTTTATGTGTTTAAATCATTTTTTTATTGGACAAGACAACAACAGGCCATCCATAACGCCATATACTGACAATTTTAATTTACTAAATTTAAGACAACGTCCACTTTCCCTAATTCTTTTTCTGAGCTCTTTTATTGAAGGTAAAAAACTGTCTAAAAAAACCAACGGTTTTTTACTAAGATTTCCATAAATATCATATGCTAAATAATCTGGTATAAATTCTGGATATTTTTTTAACGGAGGCAGGACCTGTCCAATTTTCACTTCCATTTTATTCCAGTACTTCTTATCAAGTTTTTTGGAAAAAACACTCCAACGACTGGTCCGGTCATCGGTACAATACATAGTAGCGCGACAAACCGGACTACCACAATGACAAATATCCACACAATCAAAATCTTTTTCCGGAGGATAAAAATAATTAATTGTCAGTTCTTCTCCAACAAAAATCTTTCTCAAAGCAAAAAAGAGCATATGACCATGAAATTGAAAACTTTCGCAATTAGGCGAACAAGAATGATTAAACAAATATAAATCTGGTTTTTTTATATCCGGAAAGATCGCCGTTTTTGTGGTGTAGCACATACTATAAAAACCAAACTTTTTTTCATATTTTTCAAGATCATCATCAGCAATAATTATGCCTAAATAATCACCAATTAGAGTGCCGGCTTCAATATTTTTTGAAGCATATACTCCTCTACCTTTTTTCTTGGTTTTCCTTATTTCGTAATAGTCGCTAGAAATTAAAAACATAAACTTTAGATCCAGTTAGTCTGCAAATGATTATAAGGTGGATTATTTTTGTAACGCTTAATGGCCATTCTAATTACTTCTTCCAAAAAGTCGCCATAATTCATGCCAATTAATTCTGCCACGCCCGGTGTACTATCTCCTTCGTTGATAGAAGGGTTAGGATTTAATTCCAGTACATAAGGATTATCATCTTTATCTACTCTAATCTCAATCCGGCCATAATCATGGCAATCTAAAATATTATAAGTGTCTAAAGCAATCTCCGAAAGTAATGATTCTAATTTTTTACTAACATTTCTAGGCGGAGTTTGAATAATAATTTTATCGTAAACAGCATCATTAATACCCCACTTGGCGTCAAAAGGATAAATATGCCAATAACC
The DNA here is from genome assembly GCA_903837125.1 of Candidatus Magasanikiibacteriota bacterium. Taxonomy (GTDB): domain Bacteria; phylum Patescibacteriota; class Patescibacteriia; order Magasanikbacterales; family UBA922; genus CAILTG01. Next base: position 32,142 of record CAILTG010000082.1, read on the forward strand.
TTCGGGCATCTCTTTAAAAATAGAACGAGAGAGCGGTAAAACACGCAAATCTTTAGCATCATTGCCAATTACATTCACATCATATTCATCTCCTTCAATATACTCTTCAATTAAGGCCGGAGACTTCAATCCCTCAATAACTTTTTTTAATTCACGATTCAATTCCTCTTTATTAGTAACTACTGAATCATTGGTGATACCTATGGAATTGTCACTATTGGCCGGCTTAACTATCAAAGGATACTGTAAATCTTCTCTAATATCATCATCCATGGTATAAACATAATCCCATTCTGGAGTAGGTATATTATGATAAGACAATAATTTTTTTACCCTAATTTTATCTATACACAAAGCCAGAGTGGTAGGATTGGAACCAGTGTAAGGAATTTGTAATACATCTAATATTGAAGCGGCATGCGGCTCTAAAAGGCTAGAATTATTAATACGCTCACAAACATTAAAAACCACATCCACATCGCTATTTTTAAGTTGGTTAAAAGCTTCACCAATATTATTAAAATCAAAAAAAGTAACTTTATAACCCAACCCCTGCAAAGTTTTCTGGATAATATTACCTATGGAAGTTAAATCCGCCTCTATTGGATTTTGGCTATCATTAACATTGCAGGCAATACCAATATGCAAATTACGTTGATTTTCTTTGGTAATTCTTTTTTTAATACTTTCTACTTTAGCCGCCTGAATAAGTAAATTTTTATTCAGAACCGCTGAAGAATACCGATCTTTACGCGTGGTTTTACCGATTGAAGAACTGTTGGTAAATTTAACCACACTATAACTAATATAAGACAAGGCCTCTTTTAAATTATCTTGGGCATCCAAATAATTAGCTCCTGAAACTGTTAACCAACCTAAACTTTCATAACCTTCTGGTGGTAAAAGAATGGCATCACCAACTTCCCGATAAAGATCAATATCCTCCAAATATTTCTTTCTCTTTAATTCATCTGAAACAGATAATTCCACTACCAAACCAGAATTATCCGGATACAAATCCCAGCCCACCACATACTTTCTGGGCATTAAATTTTTCATGTTTTTCAAAAATGAACCAAAAGCAATCTTAACTGCGCCTTCAATCAAATCTACCCCCCAAGCATCTTTAATATAAGAATAAACATAATCACCTCCCAAGCGCAAATTAACTTCCAAAGGCACTGGACCATTTTTAGTAGACTTGGCTTCAAAATGAATACAACCATTTTGAATTCCCAATTTTTCCAAAGTTTCCTCAGCCATTTCAATCAATTCTTTTTGATTAACCTCTGGCAAAGTAGACGGTGTGGCCTGTCCACTATCAATAAAAAATTCACCCTTATCTTTATTAAAATTATCGGAAACCGCATAAAACTTGATTTTCCCATTTTGCAGCAAAATATCAATATCCACCTCATTACCGCTTATATATTCTTCCACAAAAATATCCATGCCATCAGCCAAAGCAGTTTCCACATCTGACGAAATAATTTTTTGGATGTAATTAAAAGCCTCTTCTAACCCGTTCGCCTCATCAACTTTGAGCACAAAAGCACCTCTGGACCCAAAAACCGGCTTAACTACCAAGGGAAAATTAAAACTATTTTTTACATATTCTAGATCATCTTTGTTCTTTATTATTTTATAATGCGGAGTAGTAATTCCATTTTTACCGCAAAATTCCCTAAATAGATACTTGTTTCTTACCTGTGCAGAAATATTGAAAGGCACACCAATCAAATCAAGTTTGTCCACGATTTTGGAAGTTAATAAAACGTCGTCCTCCCAAAAAGTAACCACTCCATCAATTTTAATCTCTGCATTATTCTTTAAAAATAAATTTAATTTTTTTATTGAATCAGCATGGTTAAAAGTGTCGGCAATAATCCAATGATCCACATATGGCTCAGCCCAATTTTTTTCTCCATTTAAAACCACAATCTTCAAATCCATTTTCTTTAATTTTTGAAAAATAAATTTTTTCTCTAGTGGTCCGGTATTTATCACCAACAAAGTTTTTCCATGGTAGCCATTACCAGAGTCAACTTCAGTTAAATTATTTAAATTTTGACTTTCAAGATTATTATCCATAAAAAAAATTAAACATTATCAAAAAAATAAGTCGGTCTTTTTTCCAAACGCCAATGGTCTTTCCAGCCACATTCATCAGCTAAATAATTAATTTCTTTGGCTTTTAAACCAATAGCATCCTTAATACATTCTACATTCAAATATTTATAAATATTGTTTATCTCTTCTACATTACCAGACTGTAATAAAGTGTATACTCCATTATAAAAAATGTTGACAGTTGCTGCTTTTAACTCACCATCAATCTCTAAACTAACCATTCTGATTTTGTCTTTTAAAGACTTCTCCGCCAATAAACTTTTAAAAACCAAACGAAAACTATCTTCACTAAATAAAGATTCCTCCCCAAATCTTTTTTTATTCATTTTTACCATTTCTTCAAAATCAGCAAAACGATTGAAAAAAACTTGTGGCTGGAGAGCGGCTATTTTTTTAAGCTCATTATTAATATTTTTACGACTTTTTTTGCTAAAAGATAAAAAATACTTTTCCAAACTGTAATCGTATTTTTCTAAATCTAAAAAATAAATTTCTTCATCTGGCTGTAATTCAGGTAAATAAACTAATTCTTGATGATCAATAAATGATAAACAAACTTTTTGCCCAGGGACATTGGCTAAAAACAACTTTAAATATTCTCGCTTAAATTCTTCTTTTATATAAAAAGTAAATTCTTCCAACCAGTCTCCTCCTCCCCAAAAAACATAATAACCATCATTTTGATCATTATCATACTCTTCATAGAGCAAAGGCAAAAAACCAATATCTTCGCCATTTAGATTTCCCACCAAAAAACTAGGAGGGTATTTTGATTGTTTGGCAAAAATATTTCTTACCTCCCACAAATCTGCAAAACTTTTCTTTGGTGAAAAAAAATTCCAAAGTTTCTGACATTCTTTCAGATCATTCTCCACTCTAAACGTTATAGCCATAATTTATAAAAAACCAAGTTCGCCTACCGAACTTGGTTGAATGATTTCGATATTAGCAAACAAATTTTTTGAAAAAATAATTTTCAAACACTTCTACCAATATTGTATCATTATTAGAATATTAGTCAACAATTTTTTTAATGTTTATCCACTTTTTTTTAGGCATGAGGAAGATTACTAATTAAATTTCCCAAATCATCCACATCGGCCTTACTCACAATTCCTTTACGACGATCCATTTCCATTTTATATTTCATTTCTCGTCGTGCCTGGCGCGAAATAGGTTTACCTACCCCCACACCCTTAACATAAGGTTTAACTAAATCAAAAAAATATTTTTGGTCTTTATCACTAATATTTTTAAAGGCCACTGGATTTAATTTACGCAAACGATAAAATTGTCGCCTAAAACTAGTAACACTTCTATCCATTCTAAAACCACTACCTGTCTTCACATTCATTTTTTCATAAACCCCCCCACTAGCCGCCTCAGCTAGTTTAGCAATCTCTTTGGCTTTTTCATTAGCTCTTTTTTGCATTGCCAATCGTTGTCCATAATGATATCTTGTCTCATTAGCCTCCTCATTATAAAGACCCTCCACAGCAGTAGCATTTTTGTCTCCCAAATGAGCTACAGAAGTGGTGGGAGACAATTCATCATTGCCAACTCGTGACACCGAAGTAGTGGCTTTACTACTAGGGTGTACCAACTGATTCATGGACACTTTGGCATTGTCAAGATCTTTTTTTTGATTTAATTTGGAAATCGAAAAATTTTGCGCCCGTGCTATACCACTTGATGGTACTGAACCAGAAGATTTAGAATTAGGCAAGACTGATGGTAAATTTACAGCTGGATTGATAGGCATAAAATATTATTTACTATTTACAAAATCATTAACCAAGCTCTCTGCCTCTTCATATTCACCACACCACTTAACCCTCTTATCACGTTTAAACCAAGTCATTTGACGCTTGGCATAGTTATGATTATCTTGTTTTAATTTTTTTAAGGCTTCCTCTAAACTTATTTTACCGGCAAAATAATCTTTAAATTCCCGATAGCCAATTCCACTCATACTGGGCAAATTCCAATCATATTTTTGTTTTACTAAACTTTCCGCTTCTTTAACCAGCCCTTCGGCCATCATTTTATCTAACCGTTTATCAATTTTTTCATGCAAAACCTCTTTCGGCACATCAATGCCAATCTGTAAAAAATTAAACAATGGTTCTCCGACCAGACGCTGTTTAGAAAATGGCTGTCCACTTATTATACAAACTTCCAAGGCTCTAATTAAACGACGTTTGTTTTTCTGATCAATAACAAGTACAGTATCCGGATCAAATCTGTTTAACCAATTAACTAATTCTTCATTACTTTTGTTTTCCAAACTTTCCCGCAATTTTTTGTTAGCCACCACCCGCGGTATTTGCCAATTATCTACCAAAGCCTGAATATACAAAGCAGTGCCACCAACTATTATAGGTAACCGCCCATTTTCCAAGGTAATTTTAATATATTTAATTGCCTTATCTCTAAATTCTGCCACAGTAAAAACTTTACTAGGATCTAAAAAATCCATCAGATGATGCGGTATTCCTTCCACAAAATAAGTACGGCGGAGTCCGTTCCAGCGCCAACCTCCCCTTGCTTTGGCTGTTCCCACATCCATTTTTTTATAAACCTGACGTGAGTCAGCCGAAATAATTTCACCAGCAAATTTTTCTGCCAATTTTAAGCCCCAACCGGTCTTGCCACAAGCTGTCGGTCCAAGCAATACCACCACTTTGGGCAATTCTTTATTTTTTTGATGATCATTATGCATATGATTATTATAGCATTCTCCCCAATAAAATCCACTCTTCAGCCTTATAAATTTTAACTTTAACTATTTTACCAATTAGCTCTCTTGTTCCCTTAAATCTAACCATTTTCATCTCTTCCGAATTTCCAGATAACCACCCGCCTTTTACCAAACTATCCACCAAAACCAAAACTGTTTGCCCAACATATTTTTGATTCTTTTGATAAGTAGTTTTCTCCATTAACTTTTGTAATTTTTGCCAACGCTCTTTTTTTACTGGCAAAGGCACATCATCTTTAAATTTTTTAGCCGCCAAAGTACCACTTCTTTCGCTATAAACTGCATGAAAAGAAATATCAAAATCGCATTTCTTATATAAATCATAAGTATTATTAAACTGTTTTTCTGTTTCACCGCAAAAACCCACAATGATATCTGTACCCAAAGCAATGTTAGGTTTAACTTTTCTAATCTTCTTCACTAATTCTAGATAGGCCTCTCGCGTGTATTTACGATTCATTTTTTTTAAAATCTCGTTATCTCCACTCTGTACTGGTAAATGCAAATAATTAACCACTTTAGGCAAGGCCAAAGCTTGAATTTGATAATCATTAAAATATTGCGGATCAGCTGCCGTAAAAAAAATCCGTTCAATACCAGAAATATTATTAATCTCCCACAACAACGCCGCAAAATCATCTTTTCTCGCAAACAGGTTATCGCTGTGCAGAAGTCCAAAGTCTGAAGTCTGAAGTCTGTAATTATTCACTACCTGTCCCAACAAAGCTACTTCTTTACAACCTTTTTTTGCCAAATCCTTAATTTCTTTAATAATTTCTGCCAATTTACGATTAACTTCCCGGCCCCGAGAGTATGGTACTACACAATAAGTACAAAAATTATTACAACCATTTTGAATAGTTATAAAAGCTCTAAATTTTTCCGTTCGTTTAGGAACAAACTGCCAATATTCCTCTAAATCATCAAAATCCTTCCCGCCAAACTTGGAATTAATGGCCTGCAAACGCTCTGGTAAAAAGGGCAATTCCATAATGGGGAAAAACAAATCTACCCCTGCTAATTTTTTTTGCAATTTACCGTCTTTATCTCGTCCGGGCAAACAACCGGTAATGCCAATTATTATTTGTGGATTTTTCTCTTTTAATTTACGCCAATTTTCAATTATTCCCCACACCCGATCTTCAGCATGCTGACGTACACTACAAGTGTTGATAAACAAAATACTGGCCTGTTCAGGCCTGCTTGTTTCTTTAAAACCCAACTCTTCCAATACACCTGCTAATCTTTCCGAATCATTCTTATTCATCTGACAACCAAAGGTAAGAATGTAATATTTTCCCTTATTTTTCATATTTTTTCCATTAATTATCCACACTTACAACTTCTAATTATCCTGCCATAAGAAACAGTATTATAGTTAAAACCCCTGAAAAAGGCAAGTCTTGGCTAAATTTAGCTAAAAAACTACAAACTAGGCTTGACAAAATCTTGAAAGTATGCTATACTGAGTTGTTAATTTATATGCTATAATACTACATATTTAACTATAAACGATATGCGTAGCTTATTAAGAGATTTCCCTGAGCGTCCACAACCAGCAACTGAGAGAAAAGACTCTGCCCCTGATGTTGTTGAGACTACTTCTAATTCACCAATATCTCCTAAAAAAGAAGCACGAGAAGCTATTGTTGGTTTTAATTTAGTCAAAAAAGCAGACACCTTGCGACGTGCTCAAGACAATTCTAATGTTGATTTTGTAAAATTAAAGGCTGATTTTGAAAAAGAACTTATAATAAATTATGATCATTACTTAGAAATTATCTCCCAAAAACAGGTTTTGAATAAATTAAGAAAAATGGACATGAAAGGTTCTGTGGCCTCAATGTTAAGTAAACGAAAAGAACACCTTGAACCGGTTGCTAGATATGAAGAAATGGAAACAAGATTTAAAGAAGCACTTGATTCAGCTTGTGATCTAGCCGGTGGCAAAGAGGCTGGTTATACTTTTGAAAGTTTAGCTGGTTTGAAAAAAGAAGTTGATGCCAAAAAACTCGCAGACCAAGCAATTCAAGAAGCTCAAAAAAATGATAGTATTACAGAAGCGCGCAAAAAAGTAGCTAAGATAGAACTTAGTCCTGAAGCTAAACTGGCTGCTTGTAAAAAAGAATATAAATCTTTACTTGAAAATACTCCAATGGATACCGACCAAAAAGAATTACTCTTGCAAGATGATTCAAGAATTTATTCTGAATTAACCAAAGCCGATTTTTTCGCTGCCCCAGTAGATAAAAAAGTTCAGATTCTCTTAGCTGTTCTTGATAAAGCTATGGAAGAATCAATAAAATTGCTTACTACTAACGGTTTTAAAGTAAAAGACGGAAAACCAGTCTTGCCTTGGTGGAAACTGGGTAGAAAAGAAATGGATGATAAAAATTATCAAATATGGAATGCTCAAAGTGAATTAACCAAATCAGTAATTTCTAATCCTGCTAAAACATTAGGATATTCAAGAGGTCTTTATGGTGGTACTCCGGTTATATAAGGTTAAAAATTATACCCAATCCAGAATTTTTTCTGGAATAAATTTTAAATAAAATAAATCTATGACTTATAAAGAAGGAGATGGACAAAAATCAAACCCAAAACCTCTTGGTATTAGGGACACGGACCAACCACCATCTTTATTACCAATTCTAGCTAAAGAAATTCAAGCAGCTACTGATGAAGAAGCTGATCTTTTATCACCTGGAAGTCCATCAATGACCAGCGAAGCAGATGATGCTTTAAAAGAACAAAAATTATTTGCTCATCTCGCTGAGGAAGTTGCAAAACTTAATAAACAAATTGAGAGAATCTCAGAAAATGAAACTACCCCTGCTCTAATAAATTTAAGACAATCTTTGATTAGAGAAAGAGATTCTATTGAGCAAAGAATGAATTTAAATCCAACACTGAAATCACAGGCAACGGATAAAGTATTATTTCCAAATCTCGCTAAAAGGATTACTAGATTAAACGCAGAAATTGGAACTATCTCGCCAGACGAAACTAATCCTGAAAAACTAGCCTACAGACAACGTCTGGTTGATACAAAAGAAAGAATAGAAGCTAGAATGTGGGAAAACCCGACACTGGCAGCCAAAACAATTATGAAAGAAACAGAACGGCTGGAACAAAAACAAACAGAAACATTTACAACTACTCAATCCTCAACTTCACTGGAAACTGATCATCCATTTTTTACACAAAGTACTGATGAAGAAATTATAGATAATCTTGATGATTCTGATTTTTATAGACCAAAAAACCAAAAAGAAGCTCAGAAACAAAAACCTAATTTTTTGCAACGACATAAAGGCAGGTTTGCTGCGATGGCATTTGCTGCTGGCGCTGCTTTAGGCTTTGTAAAAGTAGGAGAAAAAATTGACAGTCCACCAGAAAAACCAACCCCTCTGACCGATACTGTTAAACAAGGTGGTTCCACTGCTGACAGAAGCGGTGATTTTCTTAAGGTTGGTTCCCCCACTAGACAAGAGGCAAAAAAAGTTGAAACTGATGGTGGCCCTAATAAAGGTATTGAACTAATAAAAGAACAATTTGCCAGTCTATTCCCTAATTTAACTAAAGACGAACTTAACCAGATAATTAATGCTACTGAAGTCCAGCCTGGATCCAGTCGCATTCTCAATCTTGAAAAACAATTAAGAGCTTGCTGGGAACTGGCTGCTAAAAATCCAGAGGTAAAAAATTTCCTGGCAAAATTAGGAATAAAAGATGCTAAAAAAATAGCCAGCATGGCTTTTGAATTATCTACTAATGATCAAGGAATAACCACTGCTGGACAGGGGCTGTATTTAAAAGATGCAAAACAATTTTTTGGAATCGGTGCCGACGGCAACTTGTTTTTAGTTAGCGATAATACTCAAAAAACTACAGCCAAACAAGTAGCTAAAGGAACGAGAGGAAAAGACAGAGAAACTGATAAATTATTTGGCGCTTCAGTTGGATCCAAAAAAGTAGACATAACTAACGCTCAGCCGCATTTCAAACCAATGGTTGGTCCAGAAAAGGTAACCTTAGAAGGCGACCTAAAAACAGATCTTAATAAATTTAAAGAATTATTTCCTGAATTACAAAGTTCTTTTCTTAAAGTCCAAGAAAAATTTCCTGGGGTTACAAATTTTTCCGAAGCAGCAGCCAAAGATCCAGAGTTTGCCAAACTTTTCAAGCAAGTAAAGACTTTAGCTGATACCATTGATAATGTAAGCACTTTACTCGGACGGCCAACAAATTTAAGGATTGGCATTGAACCTCCAAATGATAAAGAAGAACTTGCAATTGAAGTAAGAGGGGAAAAAAGATTTGTTAGTTCCTTACCTACTGGTAAACAGATCAAACCTGTACAAGTAAAAGAAAGGCCAGCTGATGATATAAGAGAGATTACCGCCCATACCCCACCATTACTACCAACCCAATTAACTGACAATCGGCCACTATTCGGTAGTATACCTTTTGAGCCTGATTTAGATACCGCCCCTGTTAAAGAATTAGCCAAAGCAACACGTAAAGTAATTCCACCAGCTGACCTGGCACAAGTTGATAGAGATGGTGCCCAAGCTCTAAAAGATTATCATGCTAAAATTGCTGCGGAAAAAGCAGCAGATAAATTAGCCGGAGAAAAATTATATCAAAAACAACTCCTGACCACTGCCGCTGAACAAGCAACAACAAAAGCAGGCGATCTTCGTAAAGAACTTGATAGAATGCTGGCTGATTACAAAATCAAGAAAGGCCTTAAAACAAATCTAAAATGGGATGAAGTTAATGATGATGGGTTTAGAAACAAACGCATAGAATGGTATGTAACTACCCGACAAGTTGAAAACTTATACCAACAAATAGAAAGTTTAGATAAACCAGAAAAACCAG
>CAILTG010000083.1 GCA_903837125.1 Candidatus Magasanikiibacteriota bacterium
AATATTCCGCCAGCAAGATTTTTTATGGGTGAGACGGGAATGCTGGGTTTAACTACGGTTTTAGCAGTGGTTGCTTTTTTAACAGACTCTGTCTATGTTTTGCCAATTATCGCAGGACTTTTAGTAGTTGAAGTTGCCTCGGTCCTTATTCAACTTTTTTCAAAAAGATTTAGGAAAAAGAAAATTTTTCTTTCAACTCCAATTCATCATCATTTTGAAGCTCTGGGCTGGCCAGCTTACAAAGTTACAATGCGGTTTTGGATAATTGGGATTGTGTTAGCGATTCTTGGGGTGGCAATAAGACTTCTTGGTTAAAAAAAACCCCGCCAAGGCGGGGTTTTTTAATGATAAAATTTGTTGACAATATTCTAATTTTAGGTAGTATAGGTGTATATGAATTTTCAAATGAAAAAGAGTATAAAACTTTCAATTATTTTTCTTTTTGCTTCAGTTGCAATTTTTGGGTTTGCATCGGTTTTGCAGGCTCAGTATTATAACAATTATAATTCTTGTAATGCTCACGCTTATAAAGATTGTGTTGGAAGCGCAATTTATTGGTTTGATTCATGCTCAAATAGACAAGATCTATATCAAGATTGTTTAGGTTATGGCCAAACATGTAAATATGGCCAGTGTGTAAATTATGTACCAGTTGTTCCACCAACTCCAGTTTATGTTGCTCATTCTAAAATTGCTTGCTATGGAAACAGCCTGTATTGGTATGACTCGCTTGGGTCAGCCAGCGGACTTTATAAAACATGCCAAGATGCAAACAGTTGCACACTAGATGCCTGCAAATCTGGTAGATGCTCAAATGTTTTGAAATGCGATGGAACAACTTGTTCCCAAGGTTCAGCAGATTATAATACTTATTGCGCCTTACCTCAAACTCCGCAAATTCCGCAAACTCCAAGTGAAAATGTAAATTTGGCAATTTCTTTTGTTGCAAAAATTAAATCTTCGGCTGAACAGTGGGACAAATCGGTTCAAGTAAGTCAGAATTCTAATATCTATTTTATGATTTCGGTAAATAACAATTCTGGATCTCAAATTAATAATGTAAATATTTCAGCAAACATCCCAACAGAAATCTCGTTTTTAGGAAACTTAAAGGTTAACGATTCTTCGGTAGGCGGAGATATTGTTTCTGGAATTAATATTGGTTCTTTACCAGCTGGCGTTTCAAAATCTATAACTTTTGAAGGTAGAACCCAAACATTTAGTACAAAAGGCCAAAAATCGGCCGTCGTCACAACAAGTATTTCTGGCACAAATAAAACAGATTCTTTAACTCTTAACTTTAGCTCAAGCCAAGTAGCTCAAAGCGCATCTTTGTCGTCTGCACCTAGCGGATTTGTTAAGTTTTTGCAAAGATGGTATTTATGGATTTTAGTGGCAATTGTCTTGGTTTTCTTGTTTGTAGTCGTGTTTAGACGTCTTTCAAGCGGTGGATAATTATGCTATAATTAGACCATGATTGGCGTTTTTGACTCTGGAGTTGGCGGATTAACCGTTACTAAGGAAATTTTCAAATATCTGCCAGAATACCAGGTAATTTATTTTGGAGATACAGCTAGGCTCCCATATGGAACAAAGGGGGCTGCTTTTGTAAAAAAATACTCCGATAAGATAACAGAGTGGCTTTTGGATAAAAACGCAAAAATTGTAGTCATTGCTTGTCACACATCTTCTGCTTGGGCATCAGATTTTTTAAAGAACAAATATACAAATACTCCAATTTTTGACATGATAAGCTATGCATCAAAAGAGGTGGTTGAAAGTACTAAAAACAAAAAGATTGGAATTATTGGCACTCCAGGAACAATAAAAAGTGGCGCATGGAGTAAAGCTCTCAAGCAATTAGATCCATCTTTAAAAATTTATACTCAAGCTTGTCCTTTATTTGTGCCGATGGTTGAAATGGGTTTTACAAAAGGCCAGGTTACAGAGACTGTAGTAAAAGAATATTTAAAAACTATAAAAGCAAACAAAGTAGATGTTTTAGTTTTAGCTTGTACTCATTATCCGTTATTAGAAAAGTTAATTAAAAAAGTTGTTGGTCCAAAAGTTAAAATAATAAATCCTGCAAAAAGCACAGCAGTAGAAATTAAAAAGTTTTTAGAAAATAATCCAGATATAGAAAAACAAATTAAGAAGGGAAGTGATCATAGATTTTTCTTTAGCGATGAACCATATAACTTAGAAAAAATAAGCCATCTTTGTTTTAATAAAAAAATAGATCCAATAGTTAGAGACCCGTTCAATGAATAAATTATTTAAAAATAAAAAAGTTTTAATAATGGGGTTGGGTTTGAATGGAGGGGGAGTTGGCGTCGCCAAATTTTTTTATAAACAGGGGGCTGAAGTCTTAGTTACAGATTTAAAAACCAAAGATCAATTAAAAGGCTCTTTGGCAAAACTTAAGAGTTTAAAAATAAAATATAGTTTGGGCGGGCACAAAGAGGGAGATTTTTTAAATTCAGATTTAATTATCAAAAATCCGGATGTTCCAAGTTCGTCTCCTTATTTAGAGGTTGCCAGAAAAAATAATGTTGAAATAGAAACTGATGTCAGTCTTTTTTTAAAAATGGCAGATGTTTTTGTTGTTGGAATTACTGGTACAAAAGGAAAATCAACTACAGCGAGCTTAATTTATCATATTTTAAAATTAAAAAGTA
>CAILTG010000084.1 GCA_903837125.1 Candidatus Magasanikiibacteriota bacterium
ATTCATAAAAATACACAAATCTTTTTCATAAATAAACTCCAATAATTTTTTATATATCTAAGGAGATACAACACATGAACTGATTGTAGTACTGCACACAGGCATATTTATAGGGCAATCAGTATTAGCAAGACAAATCACACATATACCAGCGCCACTACATTTATGCATATCTGAAGGACATTCCGCATCAGTAGTACAACCTGGTTTGTAACACTTCTTAGATGCAGTAGAACAAACATACCCAGGACCCTTGGTTGTGACACAATCAGGATTAGTTTTACATTCTACTTCTTCAGTACAAGTAAAAGTGGTTAAATAACAAGTAGAAGCACCTCCACAATTAGAATCTTTCACACATTGTACACAAATATGTCCAGTAACATTACATACTTTATTTACTTCATTTTTACAATCAGTATCACTAAAACAAACTACTTCCTTTTTGGTTTCTGCAAAACTATTGAATATAAAATTGGTAATCGCATAAGCGGCCAAAACAATGATGAGGCCAATTATCGCGGCGGTGATAGTATTAAGAGCTTTTTTAGTATTTTCTTCATTACCCCTGGCCATCATCCAAATGAAACCGCCATAAACCATTAAAATAAAAAAAATCACGGCAACCAACGACAGTGCCGCGCCAATTACTGTACCCAAAACAGTTTGAATATCTGTGCCAGTAGTTAACCCAGCTTTACCTGCCGCCACCTCAGTGCCATAATTCTGCGCTTTAACTATTACCGGTAAACAAAAAATATTAAAAAATAATATCAACACTAATATAATTTGCAAAAATTTTTTCATAACATCCAAAAAATATTACTGCCAAGCACAAAATCGATATGGCATACCCCCTAAAATACTCTGACTAACACAATCATCTGGATTACTGCCCAACGTTTTACAAAAATTGTCTAGGGTCACACCAAGTTTAGCTACACAAAGAACAGGAGTTCCCGGCTGGCAATAATCACCAGGACACACATTGTTATTACTTTTAACAAAAAAAGCTAAACACAAATTATTTGGATTTTCAGAAGGATTACCTTTACAAGTCTTCACAGTGGGTGGTGGTTGAGCTACAACCACTGCGTCCTTCGGCAGACAACATGTATTTTTAATATTTTTGGGACTCTTACAATAACCTACCCCTTTCTGATATTGTAAAGTTGAGGTGCAATTAGTCTTCACCATACAGGACATACCAGCCGTAACTGGATCACCTGCCACCCCACAAGTATCACAGCCTGTTTGGTTTGGGCCAATCTTTCCTGCACAAGGATCTTGGCTGGTGCTACTAAACACCAACTTAACCAATGCATAAGAAGAAAATATAATCACTACACCAATGGTAGCGGCAATAATAGTGCTTAAGGCTTTTTTAGTATTTTCTTCATTACCATGCGCTGTCATCCACAAAAACCCGCCATAAAGCATTAACACAAAAAAGATTATGCCAATCACTGAAAGCGCCGCACCAATCGCTCGACCAATTAAAGCAGGTACATCATCAGAAACAGGTAGTTTATTTATATGTAATAATGTTGTATTCAACCCTAATGAAGGACTAGTGTTAGATAAATCTACCACAGGAGCTTGAGTAGCCAAAACAGGACCGACTATCAAAAATAGTATCCCCAAAAATCCACAAATTAAACAAGTTTTTTTTAACAAAGACACAATTATAATTTTTAATTTTAAAAATTATCATGCGCTCCAGTATAAGACTGGCCGGTAGTGGCAGAATAAAGCTGAGTCATCACAAAACGAGTAATGGCATAAGCACTCAAAATTATTACTAAGCCAATTACTGCGGCTGCCAACATTTTTTGTGCCCCTTTTACAGACTCTTCATTACCACCCGAAGTCATCCATTTAAAACCAGCAAAAATCACAATCACCACCGCTATGGTACCCAAAACTCCTAAAACAGTATTAATAATGTTAGCTACACTCAAACGCACATCCTGTCCACTCAAACCAGTAGCTTTACCATATTCCAAACCCAAATAAGGGCCAGAGTTTGAGGTTAATTCTGCCGAAACCAAACTGGGCAATAAACTTATACCTAAAACAAACACTACACAGAAAATTGGAAGGTATTTTTTCAACATACAAACTATAAATTAAAATATGAACAAAATACGACTAAAATACAAATAAAATATGACGTCATATTTGTTTTCATATTTTGTTCGTATTTTAATAATATTTGTCTAATAGCGTGGTAGTTCATTTGTATTTTAATTGTATTTTGTTTGTATTTTTATAATCCGTACGTAAACTAAGCCAAGGAAGGCAGGGTTTGTCTCCATATGGATAGACCAACCCTGCCTTTGGCTTTGTAAATTTAGAGATTAGATGTATTGGAATTGCCAGTAGTAGCAATATATAATTGATTCAACACAAACTTCGCGATAGCGAAGGCGCTTAGAATAATTACCAAGCCGATTACGCCAGCAAAGATTAATTTGCGAGCTTCACCAGTTTTTTCTTCATTGCCACCAGCAGTCATCCATTTAAAACCACCCATAAGCACGATCACCACGGCCACAATGCCGAGCAAACTCAATGCTACATTGATGATGCTAGAAATAGTGGTTCTAACATCCTGACTTCCTAAACCCGTAGCTTCTCCATAAGTCAAACCAAAAGTAATTGAAGGGGCAGCCAAAGTAGGAGCCACCAACACCAAACCAAACACCAAAGTGAAAAGCACTGATAGGATTGTTTTGTTTTTTATTAACCAATTCATGTTCTCACCCCCTTTCCAAATTTATATTCAAACATATTTACTGTACACCTAATCCTGTAAAAACTAATTTTATTATAGCATAAGCACCAAAAATAACAAAGAGCCCGACAACAGCCCAAAGCATAGCATCGGTGCCTTTTTTTACTTTTTCCGCGCTGCCCGCTGAAGTGAGCCAGGTAAAGCCACCAAATAAAAAAACTACCAAAGTTAAAATCCCAATTACTCCCAAAATTTTAGTTATTACGCCACTAACTATGCTGCCTATGTCAGTTTGCCCTTGTTCTTTACCTAACTCACCACCCAATGGGTTAGTAAGAGGAATAGAATTAGCTGGAGGCCACTCACTTTTTGAAACCGCAGTTCCAGCAGAAACACCTGCAGCAGGCGCACTTACAGTAGGTTCACAAGCACCACTTGGAGCCTTGGCGGTACCGCTACTTAATAAGTCACAAACAAATCCCGCAGGGCAAACCTCACCCTTGGAACAATCTTGCAAACAAACATACGGTCCCCCGGCTTTAATGGTCCAACATATTTCACCGGTTGCACATTCACTTGTAGCACTACAAGCGAATACAGTGTTTTTGCCAAACAAAAATGAAACTACCAGTGTTAAAAATAAAACTGATAAAATTGTTAGGTTTCTTTTTTTCATACTCGTTAAATAAAATACAGACTATAACTAAAATCCGCCCGCTATAAAACTAGTCCCCACACCCAAAGCATCCAAAACAAACTTAATTAAAAGTACTGCTCCAAAAGCAATAATCATGCCCACTACTGCTGCCACCAAAATATCCCGGCCTTTCTTTACTTTTTCCGCGCTACCGAACGACAAAATCATAGTTAAACCACCATAAACAAAAAATACAAAAGCCAAAATACCAATAATACTAAACAACCAATTAGCAAAATTAATCAAAACCGACATTAGATCGCCTACATCACGGCAAGAACCGGAAAAGGCACAAGGTGGCATGAGCCAGTTGGAAGGTGGTTCGGGGTATTGATCAATTAATGAAGACATTACTGGTGCATGACAAGTTCCAGTGCCATCCGAAGCTTTTTTCCAACTGCAAACACAACTGCAATTTGTTTTTGTGCCACACTCTGTACCTGTACCACCACATCCACACTGGTCTTCTTTTAAAGTTTTACAAAGACTTTCATTATTATTGAATCGCCATTCACAGGTACTTCCAACCCAAAAACATTGGGTAGGATTGATGGTGGTACATTTATCTTTATCATTATCATACTTTTTACAGTCTGGTGCGGTTAAATTTAAAGTAATAGTATTTGAGCCTGATAAATAAAAAACATCTCCACTCGACCCGGTAACTGTCATGGTTATAGAATAAGTGCCACCATCCGACAGATTAATATCCGGATGGTTATCTTTTAATTTTTGTGTATTAATTGTAATTTTAATTTTATTTCCAAAAGAAGTATCATAACTTAATTCAGAAGAAATACTGCCATTAGTAGAATCAACTCCAAAATCAACTTTTGTCACTAATCCTGTATTAACAGTCCCCTTAATTTCCCATTTAGAATTCTTTACATACACTGAAAAAGAAATATTTGTTCCTGCCTCTGCCTTCACTCCAGGGTTCCAGGTTGTTCCATTTGGTGTGTTACTCCAAACCAAGTTACTTAAATTTGTACCTAAAATAAGCTGCTGAGGATTTAAAAAATCAATGCACAAAGTTGCTGCCACATTAGCCCCACTATAAAAACAATACACTTCTGGATTTTTTGCATTGGTTATGTAATATTTTCCATCACCAGGATTAAAAGTCTGAACAATAGCATTTAAACCACTAGGTACACTCCATTTATATTCTGAACATCCCTTAGGAAAAGCTTTTTCAGCGTCCTTATCTGCGTTAGACACCTCTTTCCTGTCTGTAGATTTAAGCCAGGAACCTCGCAAGCCCATACTAATTGTATCCAGTACATTTTGAAGAGTTTCAAATTTTATATAATTTCTAGGATATACTGTGTTCTTAACATTAGGAGCGCTAAAACCACCATCAGAATAAATATCAGAAATTTTAGCAATTGGAATACAAACACTTTTTACAGGATCACTACCCTGACACATCTTTGCCGACAAAGCCGTGGCTATTTTTAAATCACGAACGTTACTCCATTCTAGGGGGCAATCCTTTTCTAAATCAGCGTTTGAATATGAATTTTGGGAATATTGGTTATATGATTTAACTACTTCAACTTTAAAAATACCAAAAAACAAAAAACAAAAAATAATAACCAAAACTATTTTAAAAATATTCTTCTTCATAATATGTACGAATTATTGAATGTAATACCTCTCCCCCTGCCCCTCTCATTCCCTCCCTTCTTAGGGGAGGCAGGGAGAGGTATTGGTAATTTACATGGTCTGTTGCATCACCTTCGCCGCATAAATAATAACATTTAAATAATAACCATTATCACCATCAGGTGGGGACTGCAAATAATTATGGATCATATTAAAAAAGGCTTCACGAGCGGCGCTGTAATTACTGCCCCGATACCAATTTTGCGCATTCAAAATCTGTTCTACAAACGGCGCCATTTGCGGATCTTTTTTCTGTTCTTCAATTAAAGATCTAAATGGCGTGGGTTGCATAGTGGCTTTGGTATATTTTTTTACATTGTCAAGCGAGGTAATAAAATGCTCAAAACCCCAAGCTTCATCTTGATGTTTTGATTTTTTTACCACAGACTCAATCCAATAGTTAGCGGTATTGACTGGCGAATTTTGATTAAGTTGAGGCACAGGAATAATATCCATATTCATTTGCGGACCCAAACTTTTAATGCGTGGGTAATCAAAAGCAAAACCAAAATAAAAAGCTGTTTTGCCCGAAGTAAATACTTCCAAAGCATCACCCTGCTTTTCATCCCAAGAATAATTTTTCTTTTCCGCGCGAGCAAAATCAGTATAAAAATCCAAAGCATGCAAAACCGGAGTTTCACTGCCGGCATTTTGGTTCAAACTGCTGGCAAAAGTAACATACTTGCCCTGTGACATTTCTACCCCACTTTGCATCATAAACAAAGACAAAACATCAAAAGCATTAGAAATATTATTGCCAGTACCCAAGGCCACGCCAGACTGAATTATCTTGCCATCTTTATCATATTTAGTGGTAAGTTGTACGTCTTTTACAAAATCATCCCAAGTTTTTGGCGGCTCGGCCACCCCCGCCTTGTCCAGTAAATCTTTATTATAATAAATAGCCAAAGTATCCAAGGCCATTGGCAATCCATAAATTTTATTATCCACTACCACATCATTCGCCACCGTATTTACATAACTGCTTTTTAAATAAGTTAAGTCTGGCAGGGCAATATTGTCAGTGGTAACTACTGTCTGTGTAAAATATTTTCCCGTAACCTGGACACTACTCATTTTTACGCTTGCTGGCATGAATGACAAACGATTCAAATAATTTCCCAAAGTGCGCACATTTACGGAAATAAGATCTGGTTGCACATCATCGGCCAAAGCCTTTAAAAACAAATCATCAAATTCTTCGGGCCGCACCTGCTTGATATTTACCGATATATAAGGACGAAGCTGTTTGTATTCTTTAGCCAAAGCCCGCAATTGATCCAAATTGCCATACACTGTCCAATAATTCAAAGTTACCGGTTTAACAGACGCCTGCTGTTCGGTAGTTAAGCCACTACAGCCAAAACCCAACACCAATAAACCAAAAAATATCAGAGAAAAAGCTAATATTGTTTTTTTATTTTTAAATTTATTTGCAAACATATCTAAATATTAACAAAATACGATTAAAATATTATCAAAATACGAAATAAATATAACTGCCTACCTTTACATACTGGTTGTCATATTTTATTAATATTTTATTTGTATTTTGATTGTATTTTCGTACACTAAGTAAATATTTCAAACACATAATTGATAATTGCATAACTGGCTAAAATCACTACAATTCCCAAAGAGGTCCAGGTAATAATTTCTATAGCTTTTTTTTCACGCTCAGCAGCCCCCATAGAGGTCATCCATAAAAATCCACCATAAATAAACATGGCCAAAGCAATCGCGCCAATTATTCCCATAGCGGTTTTAATTATATTACTTACCATACTGGCCACATCAGTGGTGCCTAATTTATTTAAGCTGGAAATATCCACAACTTTTGAAGCATCAGAAGAAAAAGAGGGGGGGGCAAATCCACTAGTGCCATTTATTATTGAACACTTCGCCACCACCGAACCACCAATTTTAGCTAAATCAGTTGTGGTTAAATTTTTTTCAAGTTCTTGTTTTTTTTCTTCACATTTAGTTGCATCAATAATTTGGGGGAATCCATTACTATAACCTTTTTGAAACACTGTTATTGTTTCACCTGGTGGAGGTGCATATATCTCTACAGAACAATAACACATTTGTGTATCGGCTTCTACCTGAAAAATCTTGCCTCCCAATAAACCAAAAACAAAAATCACCAAAAACAACCACTGGCTTTTTTTAGAAAATAACTTCATCATAATATGTTCAAATTTACAACAGCCCTTCTTTTTTAGCAAAATGAATCGTAGTTTTTAACAACGCCACTTTATCACCTGTATCAAAATACTTACCCTCATATTCAAAAGCATAGAACGGACTTTTTTGAGCCAAAGCATTAGCCGCATCTGCCACCCAAATTTCTCCTCCCCTACCCGGCTTTAAATTTTCCAACGCTTCCCAAATTTCTTTAGTAAAAATATATCTCATCCCGCCAACGATTAAACCCTCTGGCGATACTTTATCAATCAATGGTTTCTCCACGAACTTTATAACTTTATAAACTTTATGAACTTTTAACTTCTCCGCATACACATTCCCATACTTTATCATTTCTTTTTTATCTTTAATTTTCTGTACCCCAATCACTGGAGCCTGAACTTCATTAAAAACCTGAATCAACTGTCCAATCACCGGAGTTTTAGCATCAATTATTGAATCCCCATCAGAAAAAGCAAACGGTTCATCACCCACAAACCCTTTAGCACAAAGCAACGCATGTCCATTTCCCAACGGCTCTGATTGACGCGTATAAAAAAATCGCGCTTTTTTTAAAAGTTCTACCAATGGCTCCAACTGCTGGTATTTACCAATTTTTTTGAGATATTCTTCAAACCGAAGACTACGATCAAAATGATTTTCAATTGGACTTTTTTGTGAACTGGTAACAAAAATTATTTCCGTTATTCCACTGCCAATCATTTCTTCCACAATATACTGCACAACCGGCTTGTCCAATACTGGCAACATTTCTTTGGGCATAGCCTTGGTAGCTGGCAAAAAACGGGTACCCAAACCTGCCACGGTGATTACGCCTTTTTTAACCACTGATTGTTTTATCATACGACCATATTATAACAAAGTTTAAATAAAAATACTATATCTTTCAAATTTAAATTTCTGTTGGGTTTGATTACCAAACAAATATTAATAAAATACGATCAAAATACGAACAAAATATGACGGTCTGTGTGTAAAGGCTAATAGTCATATTTTGTTTGTATTTTATTAATATTTTAATCATATTTTTATTCGTATTTTATTCAATCTCTTTCCAACTAATCAAATCATAAGTTTCTGACACAGGAAATTGCGGTGGCGGATAATAACGCAAATTAGCATCATAAGAATAATTAGTATTGATATAGCCTGACACCACCACGCCATTTTGAGTATACTTCTTTCCACCTCCTAAATAAGAAATCTGTGAACCAAAAATTATTAAAGTATTCTTAATACTTCCACTATAATTAGGCCGGCCAATCAGACCAAATTGTGAAAGTAAGGCCGCATCAATTTCTAAATAATTAGGTGTTTCATAAGGCAAAATAATATCCCCTTGGCACATTAAACCAATCACATCATCACTAGCTTTTTCTTTATATATTAAATTATCATTAATATACATTTTATGATAAGGTTCTTGAGCGGGAAATTGTCCCACCGCCAAGCTAACCCTGCCATCCACCACTCCACTTACCCACACATCATCTTCAATAAAAATAGCCCCATTAGAAGGAATAGAGTAAGTCTGTAAAAATGTTTCATTTTTGATATCATAACAATAACCACTATAACAATCACGGCTATCTACTTGATAAAGATTAAATTGATTTTGATTAAATACCACATGATAACCTTCATGTCCTGAAGATGATAAATGAATTCCATCACCACTATCTGCTTGGTCACGTACTTTAGACAAATCAGCGGTCACCGCATAAAAATCAATCTCGGGAACTCCGCGTCGCCAAAAAGACTGTGGGCCACCATCTCCCCATACTCCAGGATGGTTATGACCATCTCCGCTATATAAATATGTAAGTTTAGCACTTTCTACCCAAGAGTCAGATGTGCCATCAAAATTAATTCCGCCATTAGAATGAATCGGACCATGAACCACTGAAGTATTACTGAAATTTATATTAGCATTATATAAATAAGTATAATTAGTTAAAGCAGAAATACCTAATTTTACCTGTACCGTTCTTTTAACTGTTGGTTGCCAAACAGTCCAACCAGTAGAACTTACTGTTACCACTGTACTACCCATCAGCGGTGTAATGATATCCAAAGAAAAATACCCAATAATATTGCCATCT
Organism: Candidatus Magasanikiibacteriota bacterium; assembly: GCA_903837125.1. Lineage (GTDB taxonomy): Bacteria > Patescibacteriota > Patescibacteriia > Magasanikbacterales > UBA922 > CAILTG01. The sequence goes on from CAILTG010000084.1 coordinate 9,413, forward strand.
TTATCCTTGTATTCATGCACATAAGGCCCACTTTGCCCAGTACCATCTTGAAAATCATACTTATCATGAGCCAAATGCCAACGATAATAATTAACTCCCGCTTCAGCAATATGAAAGGCCACTTCTCGATAGTCATTACGCACTGAAACTTGATTTTCCATCATTCCATAACTGGCCGCCCCCACACAAATAACCATAAACGCTATTGAACCAAAAACAAGAGCAAGCATGAGGATTGAACCCCGTGTCTGTTGTTTCAACTTAATTTTATTTTTAAAACCTGGACAGAGATGCATACAAAATAATTCAATGATCAATTTTCATTTTTCAATTTACAATAAATTTTCAATGATCCAATTTTCAGTACATGGGAATTGATAATTGAACATTGTAAATTGATTGAAAATTGTAAATTGGTAATTGAAAATTATTAACTTTTTTATAACCACAATCCACCTTTCTATCTATATCTTGTCTTTCTATCATTTAATTACTCTTCAAATTCCTCACTCCCACCATACTCTGTACTTTCAAAGCTATTGGTGTTTCATTGGGGTTATCTTCTAATTCCAACTGCACTTGTACCATACGCACACTTGAGGCTGTCACTGGCTGGGCTAAAGCACTCTCTGATCCAGTATAATTTTGATCATAATATGTAAAAACAGGATTGCCTTTAGCAATATTCACCACATAATGTGCCAACTCCACCACCTGTTCTGTAGAAGTACTGTAGCCCAAGGGGTTGCCATTAGGTTTGACCACTCCTTTTTTCAAAATTGTTCCATCTAAAAAATATCTAATCCGTTCAATAAAACCATCGGCATCAACATTGGAATAAAACCTAAGTTCATTAGCCCCAGTGTATTCAATTGTGTAAGCCCCAATTGATGATTGTTCAGCTGTTCTTAATTCTTCCACCAACTGTTGCACAACTTTACGTCCTTCATTTTGCCTTTGCAATTGTTTGCCAATAATATTATTATTTTTAAAAGCATCCACCATAATCGCAGTAATTGAACCAATCACCAAAGTAAAAATACCCATGGCGACCAATAACTCCAGCAGAGTGAAGCCTTGTTGAGAACGTATGATATTAAATTGTTTATTTTGGTTTGACTTGTTAATCACAAAAATATTATCAAAATATTATCAAAATATGAAACAAATATGACGTCATATTTTGATCGTATTTTATTTGTATTTTATTCATATTTCTCAACTGGCAATGAGCTTCGCCCCCAACAATGTATCCCCTGAAACCGCCATTGCCTGTGTTGATGTTTGATAACCATCTTTAAAAATAGTAACCGTATAATTTTGCGCACTCAAATTGCCAAAATAAGTTTGGCCCGGTGGCGTGCAACTGGTAATATAGGTAATTGCTAAATCGGAAACCGTAGGAGTATAACTAGTATTAATTGTGCTTAAAAATATTTTATAACGAAAATACCGACCAGCAGGTATGTCAATTAAAGAAAAATTATTTTCATCAAAATAAGTGGCTGAAGTGCCATCATAACCAATATAATTCCAAATAGCTGGAGTTGAAGAATTACTAGTGGCAACCTGATAACGAACTGAATGTACTCCAACCTGTGGTATAGATTGTCCTAAAGGTTTCCAAATTAAATTCACAAAATTGGAGGTTATTCCCAAATCAAAGGTTGACGACTCCAAATTTCCAGAACTATAATATTTCGTACCATTCTTTTTTAGCTTCAGATTTCCTACTGAAATAGTAGTGTTTATTTTGCCATCGCCAGTCCAATACTTACTAGGATCAATCATTATTGGTTGATTCATACCACCAGACCAATCAGTTTGATTTATATAACCCACTCCCGTAATTTTGGTTGTATCATAACCAGAAGCAGTTACCCGCACGTTAGTACTGGCCATTGGCTGATTGGTTATCCCATCAACCACACTTACCAAAAGAGAATTAGCTGTTGCAGATCCTAAAATTAATTGTACCGGTTGATTTACACCTGGGTTCAAATTAATAGGCGAGGCTGGAATAGAACCAATTAAATCATAATTAGACAGCCGCAAGGTGTAAGCATCCCATTCCAAATTATTAAAATTATAAATTCCACTACCATTAGTGGTAATGTTCTGATTTAATTTTAACACATCTGGATCATCACCAATTTTTTTCGTTCCATAAACATTAATCGGCACATTAACTACCGGTTGACAACTATTGTTGATAGTGGAAATGACCATAGCAGAAGCCAAATCTATAGACAAACTGATTTTGGTGACATCTTTAACAACCACTGTAGCGGGTTGTTTAATGGGGTTAGGGTTAGCCACAGTAGCAAAGTTGGTTTGATCACTGGTGTAACCATTTTTACTTACAGTAACACCGTATGCATTAGTGCCAGTAGCAATATCCACCAGGCGCAACATTCCATCATTGTCTGTGGTGTCAGTTAAATCCAAAATAGGATTGGTACTGGTAGCCACCACATGCACAGTGGCGCCTTGGACTGGATCACCATTAGCGTTAAGTACCAAAATAAATAAAGCACCATGATTAGGGTTGCCTTCTAAATTTTTAGGCGCTACATAAGTAGAAAGTCGCAGAGGGGTATTTTGATTGCAAGAACTACAAACAATTTCCACCTCCGCCAATTTATAATCAGCCGGCGCCGTATCATTGGGACTACCACCAGCTGTGCCATCAAACGGATCATCAATATTCCTGATAGTACGGGTAATCGTAAAATTAATACCATTTCTGGTGCTGGTGGCTATTCGTTGTAATAAACCAGCCGGACTGCCATTCACAATACCCACACTTTCAAAAGGCAAATTACGAATAATTTCCACCTGTTCATTCAAAATCTGAATTTCTAAAATTTTTAGACGAGAACTATAAACAATTTTAAAAATATATTGAGTGCTAGTGTAAACGCCAACAGCAAATACCATAAAAACAGCCAGACCGACAATGACCTCTATAAGAGTAAAACCTTTTTGATTTGTTTTTAATTTAGACATTAATTTCAAATAACCAATTTCCAATGCCAAATTAAACTCAAAATCCAAATGACAAATTTATAATTTGATATTTGTAATTGATTTGAAATTGGAAATTAGATATTTGTAATTTCAAAACTATTATACCACATTTTTCTCTTTTTATCTCTAATTATCTTCAACTTGACTTTTTTCCTAAAATCCTCCATAATATCCAAACTTTATCCCGATTTTGCTTCCGAGCAAAATCGAGGATCCTCGATTTCAACCAAAGTTGAAATCGGGATAATCAATATCTATGTCTCACACTCTCAAAAAACTAGAAAAATCCCAAGTAGAACTCACCATCACCGTCACCCCGGCTGAGTATGAAAAACATTTGCAAACAGCTGCATTAAGATTATCACAAAGAGCAGCCATCAAAGGTTTTCGCCCCGGCAAAGTACCTTATGATGTTTTAAAAAAAGAAGTTGGTGAAATGACTATTTTAAATGAAGCCTTGGAAACAGTTGTCCAAGAAAGTTTTTATCAGGCTGTGACTACCGAAAAACTAGACACTATTGGCATGCCTAAAATTGAAATAGAAAAAGTAGCTCCTGGCAATGAGGTAATTTACAAAGCTACAGTAGCGCTTTTACCAAAAGTAAAGTTGGCCGACATTTCTAAAATAAAAGTGGAAAAGAAAGCCAAAAAAATTGGTGACCAAGAAGTCAATGAAGTTGTTGAAAACTTACGCAAAATGCAAGCCAAAGAAGTGATTAAAAATGATAAAAAAATTGGGCCAGCAGACAAAGCAATAATTGACATGGACATGTTTTTTGATAAAGTCCCGGTTGATGGCGGCCAAGCTAAAAATTATCAAGTTTATCTTTCCGAGCCTCACCACATTCCTGGATTTAATGATCAAATTTTGGGATTAGGTAAAGATGAAGAAAAAGAATTTTCTCTAGATTTTCCTAAGGAACATTATCAAAAACATTTAGCGGGAAAAAATGTTCAGTTTAAAGTAAAAGTTAAAGATATTTACGAAAGACAATTGCCAGAAATTTCCGATGAACTGGCAAAAACTTTAGGTCAGGAAAGTTTGTTAAAATTGCGTGAAATAATCAATGCTAATTTAACACAAGAAGCTGAACAAAAAGCCGGGCAACAGGTAGAAATAGAAATTTTAGAAGCTTTAATCTCCGCCAGTGAATTTGAGACTATCCCAGAAGTTTTAATTGATGCTGAACGACATAAAATCTTTTATGAATTAAAACGAGATTTGGAACGTCATGGCATAAGTATTGAACAATATTTAAAAGATTTAAAAAAAGATGAAAAACAATTATTTGAAGATTTCAAAGCTCAAGCCGAAAAACGCGCCAAGGCCGCTTTAATCTCTCGTCAGATTGCTTCGGAAAATCACATTCATGTGCACGATGAAGAACTAGATGCTGAAATAAAAATCATGGAAGAAACATATAAAGACAATAAAGAATACATGGAAAATTTAAAAAAACCCGAAGTCCGCGACACTATTGCCATGACTCTGCAAAACCAAAAAGTGATACAGTGGCTTAAACACAAAGTGTTAGGGGAAGAATTACCAGCAGGAGTGGTACATGAACACTCTGAACACAATACAAAAGACACATAATAATATACAATAAAAAAACAATACATAAAACCCGCTGACTAAGCGGGTTTTGTTTTCTGTCATTGCGAGGAGCCCATTTTGGCGACGAAGCAATCTCAGGCGACAATGTTAGCGTGAGATTGCCGCGTCGTCGCTCCACTCCTCCTCGCAATGACAGGAATTTTATTCTTTCGCCCGATACTGCAACGCCTCGGCAATATGTTCTGTCTTTATCTCGTCGCACCCACCCAAATCTGCAATCGTGCGCCCCAATTTAATCATCCGATGATAACTTCTGGCGGATAAATGCATTTGAGTAACGGCCTGACGGAGCAACTCAATTGAAGAATCATCTAACTGACAAAATTCTTTTATTTCCTTATTTTTCATTTCCGAATTAGCCACACAATCAGTATTTTTAAAACGTAAATTTTGCCGCTCTCTTGCCTCTTCCACTCGCGCTCTAATTTTGGCTGATGATTCGGCCAATTCGTCTTGTGATAATTTTTCAAATTTTACTCTGGGCACTTCAATATGTAAATCAATGCGATCCAAAAGCGGACCAGAAACTTTTTTATGATAATTTGCCACTTGCATGGGTGAACAAATACAACGTTTGTCCGGATCTGACGAATAACCGCACGGGCAAGGATTTTGTGAAGCAACCAGTGTAAAACGTGCTGGAAAAGTAATCGTACCACTAGCTCGCGACACTGTCACAACCCCATCTTCAAGTGGTTGTCTTAAATTTTCCAATACCGCCCGAGGAAACTCTGGAAATTCATCCAAAAACAACACCCCACGATGAGCCAAAGAGATTTCACCCGGACGAGGAAACCTACCGCCACCAACCAAGGCCACTCCAGACGCCGAATGGTGAGGAGAACGAAACGGCCGCTCAGCAATTAACGGCTTATCATGTGGCAATAACCCAGCCACTGAATAAATTTTAGTCACTTCAATCGCCTCCTCCCGCGTCATCTTAGGTAAAATTGATGGTAAAGTTCGCGCCAGTAAAGTTTTTCCTGAACCTGGCGGGCCAGAAAGCAAAATATTATGTGCCCCACTCGCCGCAATTTCCAATGCCCGCTTAACATATTCTTGGCCTTTAACATAAGCCATGTCCATTTCATAGATTCCGGTGGTAAATAAATTTTCAAATGATTCTTTACTAAGCGGTGCAATCATTTTTTCGCCAGTCAAATGTTTAATTAAACTCAAAAAATTTTCTACTGGATAAACTTCCAATTCGGTTATCAACCCCGCTTCTCGCGCATTTACTGCTGGTACAAATATTTTTTTATAACCTTTTTGCCAAGCAAAAATTGCCATTGGTAAAATTCCGTTCGTGTGCCGCAAACTTCCATCCAAAGCTAGTTCCCCCACAAACAAAGAATCATCCAGATTTAATTCTGCTAATTTTTGATAAGCTACATACATGCCGAGTGAAATTGGCAAATCATAATGTGAACCTTCTTTTTTTACATCGGCCGGCGCTAAATTTATGAGCACCCGGTGGCCAGTAGGAAAAGTAAAACCGGAATTTTTCCAAGTAGAACGAATTCTTTCTTTGGCTTCTTGAATAGCGGTGTCAGGCAAACCAATAATTGAAAAACTCTGCCACGCTCCGGAAATATCTACCTCAACTGTAATCGGTTCACAATCCAATCCCAAAACCGCAGCAGAATTAATTTTAGTAAAC
>CAILTG010000085.1 GCA_903837125.1 Candidatus Magasanikiibacteriota bacterium
GTTGTGTTCAGCTGGTACCCCGCATCTGCGGGGCATGGTAAGGAGGTGGTCACCGGTTCAATTCCGGTCAACGGCTCAAAGTTGAGTGTTGTGTTCAGCTGGTACCCCGCATCTGCGGGGCATGGTAAGGAGGTGGTCACCCCGCAAATGCGGGGTCAACGGCTCGAGGATTTCCTAATGGTAGATGGGAACAATCCTGAAATTGTTTATAACCTATTATCTAATAATTAAAATTATATGCCATCAAAAGAAAGAGAGAACATGATAAAATTTGAGTGTTCAGAGTGCAAACACGCAAATTACTTTTCTCGCAAAAATAAAAAATTACTTAAAGGCAGGTTGGAATTAAATAAATATTGCAAATTTTGCAAGAAGCATACTTTGCATAAAGAGACAAAATAAGTTAAAATAGTCCCTAGAAGGGACTATTTAGTTGCGGGTGTGGTGAAATGGTATCACAGCAGTCTCCAAAACTGCCTTTCCAGGTTCGAGCCCTGGCACCCGTGCTGCCGAAGCTTTGGGCTGGAAGAGTGTGTTTGGGGCTTTGTTAATGGTGGCAGTAGCAATTTTGATTAGTTTGAAATAATATTTAATGTAACATTCTAGATAATTTGTGTGTGAATTTGCAAACTGATTTTCTAAACAAAAAACATCCAATAATCAAGGATGTTTTTTTTGTTATTATAAATTTATCATCTATCATTTATCACTTGGTTTTTCGTAAATGTCTCACCACATACCAAACAATTAAAATAATTACAATTATCAACATTAATAAATCAAAATTATGTAATTTGGTTCTGATTAATTCCCAGTTACTACCCATTTTAACTCCTAGCCAGGCGAATAGGGTAGACCATAGAAAGGCTCCAGTAAAAGTGTAGATGATGAATTTTTTTAAATTCATTTTACTAATGCCGGCTGGAAAAGAAATGTAAGTTCTAACCACTGGTAATAATCTTCCGAAAAATACTGTTAAATTTCCATAGCGAAGAAACCAATAGTCGGCTGTATCTAGATCATGTTTGGAAATTAAAATATATTTACCATATTTTTCAATCAGTGGACGGCCACCTTTGGCGCCTAGCCAATAAGCTAAGAGTGATCCGCCCAAATTTCCTAAAGCGCCAATAATTGCCACTAGCCAAAAGTTAAATTGTCCCAAATTAACTAAAAAGCCAGAAAAGGGCATAATTATTTCCGAAGGCATAGGTATACCACAGCTTTCCACAAACATTAAAAAAAATATTCCACTGTAACCGGTAAAACCAATTACGGCAATCACGAATTTGGCTAATAAATCTATTAAATTAGTAATCATATTAGGCCCATTATAAGGTTAATAATGTAAAAAAGCAAGAAATTGTGGTATACTAAAAATAGTTATAAAGTTCATAAAGTTATAAAGTTTGTAAAGTTTTGGATAATTTTATAAATTTTTGATTCAAAATTATTGTTAATATGCCGAACAAAGCTGGATATAAGAAAGCTTACGTAGTAGCAGTGGACATGGGTTATGGCCACCAGCGCGCGGCTTACCCTTTGGCAGATATTGCTGAAGGTGGAGTGATTAATGCTAACCGCTATGCGGGCATCCCTAAGTCAGACCAAAAAAAGTGGGGTGAGGGGCAGGGGCTTTACGAAGAAATTTCGCGAATGAAGAATTGGCCAATTATTGGCGAGCTGATTTTTTCGGCTATGGATTATTTTCAGCGGGTGGAGCATTTTTATCCGGCTCGTGATTTGTCCCGTCCAACCATGCAATTAAAACAAATTTATCGCATGATCAAGAGTGGCTGGGGTAAAGATTTGGTAGAGCGTTTAAATAAAAATCCTCTGCCTTTAATTTCTTCTTTTTTTACACCGGCTTATTTTGCCGAAGAACATGGGTATAAAGAAGATATTTATTTAATAATTTGTGATGCTGATTGTTCGCGCGCCTGGGCGCCTTTGAGTCCTGCTAAGAGTCGAATAAAATTTTTAGTGCCCAATCGTCGGGTAAAAGAGCGTTTACAACTTTATGGAGTTAAGGCCGAAAAAATTTTTATTACAGGCTTTCCTTTGCCTAAGGAAAATTTAGGCGGTAAAAATTTGGCGGTTTTAAAAAGCAGTTTGGGTCAGCGCATTAGCCACCTTGATCCCAATCAAAAATATCAAAAAAAGTTTGAGCACACTATTAATGAATTTTTGGGATCAGAATTTTGCAATTGTAAATATGATGGCAAGAAGCCTTTAACCATTACTTTTGCCGTGGGCGGAGCCGGAGCACAGAAAGACCTTGGTGTTACCATTTTAAAGAGTTTAAGTTCATACATTGATAAAAAGCAAATTAGATTAAATTTGGTGGCTGGAGTCCGAAATGATGTTTATCTATTTTATCAAAAAAAAATTCGTGAATTGAATTTAGAGAAAGAGCATAATGGGTATATCAATATCTTCTATGCTGGCGGCAAGGAAGAGTATTTTGTTAAATTTAATCAACTGCTTTTAGAAACCGATATTTTATGGACTAAGCCTAGTGAATTGTCCTTTTATGCCGGACTTGGTCTGCCAATAATTATGGCGCCACCGGTTGGCTCGCAAGAAGTTTTTAATAAAGCATGGCTACGTTCCATTGGCGCAGGTGTAGATCAAGAAGATCCGCGCTATACGGGTGAGTGGCTGTTTGATTGGCTTCAATCTGGTTGGTTGGCGCAGGCCGCCATGAATGGTTTTTTAAACGCTCCGCGTTTTGGCGCTTATCATATTGAAGAGATAGTTCTGAAAGGTAAGAAGAGCGAGATTGAGGATATACATTTGCTTTAAATTTCTAATTTCCAATTCACCTAATGTCTAATAAAATGTCAAATGACAAATTTTAAATTTGGCATTGGAAATTTTATTAGGTGAATTAGGAATTAGGTGAATTAGTTAATTTATATTTATGTTTTGGTTTCTTTTAGCTGTAGTTGGCTATGCCTTTCTGGCAGTGGTTTTTATTTTAGATAAATTAATTGTTTCTACAGCCAAGCAAAAACCAGTGGTGTATGCTTTTTATACTTCAATTTTTATGTTGGCAGCGTTGCTGCTTTTTCCGGTTGTAGGATTTGGTTGGTTAAAGGGAACAGGTTGGCTTTTGGCCGTTATTTCGGGTGTGTCTTTTGGTTTAGCCATGTGGACTTTGTTTATTGCTGATTCAAAAGGCGAAACCAGCCATATTTCTCCATTTAATGGCGCGTTTGTTACTTTGTTTATATTTTTTTTAGGCGCAGTTTTTTTAGGCGAACGGCTGACTAGTTTTCAAATTGGTGGGGTGGTTATTTTAATGTTGGCTTCTTTATTATTATCTTCAGAGAAAAGTCGGGAACATAATGGTTTTCATGTAGGTTTTGTTTGGGCAATTGTTTCTGGATTATTTTTTGCTATTTCTCATGTTAGTGCCAAGTATTTGTATTTGGAGTATCCTTTTTGGACTGGTTTTATTTGGTCTAAAGCCACTACTGGCTTGGTGGGTTTGTTTTTGTTGTTTTATAAAGACGTTAGAAATGCTTTATTTAAAAAATCTCCGCCCAAGGCGGATCCGCCTCTGGCGGAAAAAACCAATTATGCGGTTAGGCATGGTGTGGCCATAATTATTGCCAACAAATTGTTGAGTGTTGTAGCAATAATTTTACTGCAATATGCCATCTCCATTGGCAGTGTTACTTTGGTTAATGCTTTAAGTGGTTTGCAATATGCCTTAATGTTTGTCTTAATTTATTTGTTAACTAAATTTTTACCAAAAGTTTTTAATGAATATTTTACCAGAAGAGAAATAATCATTGAAGTTGTCGCGATTATTTTGGTGGTGATTGGGTCAGCATTTTTTGTTTTTTAAAATATTTTTTTCGTATTGTGATATGTGGCGAATAATAAAATTAACTTTATTAGTTATCTTGCTATTTGTACTATTGGTGTATGGTTGTCTTTGGTTTGCGAGTCGCAAGATTTATCCCGTGGAATTTGGTTTGAGTTTCAATAAAAATTATTCTCAGAGTCTGGGTTTAGATTGGCAAAAAAATTATTTGGACATGCTGGATCAATTGAAGCCAAAATATTTACGATTGGCCGCCCCGTGGAGTGAGGTTGAATCAATACCAGGGAATTTTAAAACCGAGAATTTGGACTGGCAACTGGCTGAGGCCTTGAAGCGAGGTGTAAAAATAACTTTGGAAATTGGACAAAAAGCACCACGTTGGCCTGAATGTTATGTACCAGATTGGGCGAATAAATTGAGTGACAAAGATTATCAGCAGGAACTTTTGGTTTATCTAAAATTTATGGTAGATAAATATAAAGATTATCCAGCTTTGGAAATTTGGCAAGTGGAAAATGAACCATTTATTTCTTTTTCTTTTGGAAATTGTCCAAAATTTGATGAAGGGGTAGTAAAGAATGAAGTGGCCTTGGTAAAATCGTTGGATCCTCGACACCAGATTATGGTTACTGATAGTGGAGAATTAAGCACCTGGCAGAAGTCAATTAAAGCAGCTGATTTATTTGGCACCACTATTTATCGTATTGTACGTACCCCAGGGGGATGGCGTTGGGGGTATGATTGGTTGCCAGCAGCTTATTACCGTATCAAGGCAGAACTTTGGGGCCGTGATCTGTCTACGATGTATGTGGCAGAATTGCAGGCTGAACCGTGGTTTAATAATAATAATCCGGTGGACACTTCTATTTCCGAGCAAGAGCAGACCATGAATCCCGATCGTTTGAAAGGTCATCTTGATTTTGTAGAGCGTATTGGCGTGCCTCGGGCTTATTTGTGGGGAGTGGAGTGGTGGTATTGGATGAAAGAGGCTAAAGGTGATAATCGTTATTGGGAAATTATTAAACAACAATTGGCTGGTTAGTAGTTGGTTGCGTATAGGCTAAAAAAAATGTATAATATTATAGATAATAATTAATATTTTTAATATGAAAGTCAAAAAGAAAATGGGTTTTTTATTTATGGTATTAATTGGTTTTTTGGCATTGTTTTCTTTTGTTAATGCCACCACTCCAACAACTTTAACTTTAAGAAATACCACTGGAGATGTGGTTCAGGTTAGCATCTCTGGACAGGCTAGCAGTAATGTAACATTATCTTATTTACCAACAGGTAGCTATAATTTAGCTACTATTGCTTTTGGTACTACAGATGCTAATGGTAATTTTTCTACTTCAATCAGTAGTGGCGGTTATGCCATTCCCTCAGGATCACCGGTTTATGTAAGTATTGGTGGTGTACAATCTCCAACCGCATTGTGGCCTAGCTATACAAGTAGTTTGTCTTTTTCACAAAATAGCGTACAAATTGCCGTGGGCCAAAGTCTTACTATCAATGGTTCTAATTCCTTAACCCTAGCCTCAAATAGTTTAACTGCCAGTATTGGTGCTTCAGTTAGTGGTAGTCAAATTACCATAACCGGTCTTAGTGCAGGTTCTGGAACTCTAACATTTTGTAGTTCTAATGTTGGTTGTAATTCTATTGCAGTAGTAGTTGGTGCACAGGGTGTTTCCCAAATTACTCTTAGCCAAACAAGTTTAGTTCTCTATGGTGGACAATCACAAAGTGTTTATGTACTTGGTGGTGATACTAATGGTTATGTGGTAAATTCAAATTCCAATTCTACATCGGTCACAGCTAGTATTGGTGGAGTCAGCAATGTGATGTATGTTTATGGAAACAATACCTCAGGATCAGCCATTGTGGTGGTTTGTTCACGCTCTTCAACTAACAATTGTGCCACTTTGAATGTTACTGTGTTGAACAGTGCTTTACAAAATTTATCTTTTAGTCAAAATAATTTATCACTAATTCCTGGTTTATCTCAGAGTGTTACAGTTACTGGCGGTTCGGATAATAATTATTATATTTCTTCAAATTCAAATTCTGGAGTAGCTGGAGCAACTGTTTCAGCAAATAATGTTACTGTAATTGGGGGGACTAATTCAGGTTCAACAGTAATTGTGGTTTGTTCGGCCACGGTAAGTGCCAAGTGTGCTAGTTTAAATGTGGTTTCCAATGCGAGTACTATTAATTCTTCGGCCAGTGTTTTAGCATTTAGCCAAAATGTGGTAACCGTACCAACTGGGGGCTCCACCAATGTAACAGTAACCGGAGGAACCGGAGCAGGATATTCTATTTCCTCCAATTCTAATCCTAGTGCTATTACAGCCAGTATCAATGGCAACAGTAATGTTATTACACTTTATGGAAATACTGCAGGTTCATCTGTTATTTCTGTTTGTTCAGCAACCGCCGGTACCACCTGTGCCAGTTTGTATGCTACTGTAGGTTCTTCCTTAAGTCCGATTTCCTTTACTCAGAGTAACATTCCTTTAACTAGTGTTTCTTTGAATGTTCCACAGACTTCGCTGATAAGTGTCAGAGGCGGTTCGGGATCCAATAATTTTATTTCTTCCAACAGCAATCCTAATGTGGTTAATGCTAGTTTGTCCAGCAATGATAGTGTGTTGTTGTTAACCTCTGGAACAACCTCTGGTAATTCAGTGCTGACCATTTGTTCATCTGTTTATACTACAACTTGTGGTGTTTTAAATGTTACAGTTAGTGTTCCAGCTCCAGTCATTCCGGTAGTCCCAGTAGTTCCAGTTCAAACTGTAGTACCAACTCCAGCGGTAAGTACTGGTGTCAGTGTTTCAAACGATCAGAAAAATATTGGTTATCAGTTTAAAAAGAATTTAATTTTGGGAACAGTAGATGTTGAGGTAAAAGAATTGCAAAAGTATTTAAATGAGAATGGTTTCACAGTGGCTAAATCCGGCGCTGGTTCAGTTGGTAAAGAAACTACTAAATTTGGTGCAGCCACCAAAGCTGCTTTGATTAAATTTCAAAAAGCAAATAAGATTACTCCGGCGGTTGGATATTTTGGACCGGTAACTAGGAAATTTGTGAATAGTTAAATAATTATTCAGATAAATAAAAAACAGACTGCTATTTAGACAGTCTGTTTTTTTGTACACGCCAAGGGACTCGAACCCGTGACCCCCTCGGTGTAAACGAGGTGCTCTAACCAACTGAGCTAGGCGTGCATTTTAGCAATGCCAGCATTATATAAAATATATAAAAAAAAGTCAATAAAATTATCCTACGAGGGTGGGTTTTTTGTTGATAAGTGTGTAGAAAAACTCTTGAAAAAAGTTATTAAGTATGCTACCTTTCTGTAGGAAACCAATCACGATGGCGTGGTTGGGTGTATATGTTTTTTGAAAGCCTTCGGGCAGGAGAAGCATGATGGGAAAGCAGAATCAGGTTCCGGTTGTCGTGAACGCGGAGGAAGCGGTGCGTAGGACAATTGGCAACGGTACGATCGTTGTCACTTCGTCCAATTGCGCTATCCCTCAGTTGCTCATGGCTGCGCTTGTTCTGGCCGCGTTGGACAATAAGTTCACGAATGCCAAATTCTTGCAACTCCTTTCCATCAGGTGGCCGGGCGGTCCGGACTACTTGAGCTCGGCGCTCGCGGGGAAGTTGGATTTGGTGACGCCTTTTGCTGGTCGCTACTCGCGAAGGAGAGCAAGCCAGCGGGGTGCTTTCATTCCAACCGACTTGGCGTTTGCCCCCAAGGCCATCGCCACGAGCAAGTTCCGGCCGAACGTGGCGTTCGTTCAGGTGTCGTTGCCGGTTGGAGGACGATATTCGCTGGGAGTCGAAGCGGGGATCATCTACCCGCTCGCCAAACTGGCGGACGTCGTCGTCGCCGAGGTCAACAGTCTGGTACCGCGCACCGGCGGTATCTTTCTCACGGATGATGATGTTGATTTCGTGGTTCACGCAGAATACCCTGTGCCCGAGTTCGCACAGTCAGAAGAAGATGATCCGGTGGGCGAGGAGATCGCTCGGCTCATTGCCGCGCGGATTCCGGACCGTGCTACTCTCCAGATGGGGATTGGAGGAATTCCCGATCGGGTATGCAAATACCTGATTGGGAGGATGGGGATGGAGGCCGGCATTCACACCGAAGTGGTGTCGGACTGCGCATTGAAACTCATGGACGCTGGGGTGGTAACCAACAGGTTCAAGGCGAACCATATTGGAATCTCGATTTCCATGGCAGTCCTTGGTAGTAGTGCCACCTACGCCAAGGTCCACAACAATCCAGGGCTGGAACTCTACTCGATCGATCACACCAACCACATTCCGGTGGCGGCGGCGAACGACCGTCTCATTGCCGTGAATGGGGCTCTGGAAGTCTCGATTCATGATGGTGAAGCCTGTGCCCATTGGCTGAATGGCGGTCCGTTTACGGGTCGGGGTGGCCAGTTGGGACTCATGATGGCCGCGGCCTGTTCGGAAGGCGGAATGGGTTACATTGCCCTCCCCAGTACCGCCACCTTGAGGGACGGGCGCGTGATTTCGCGCATCGTTCCCAGACTCTCCGGGCCGGTGACGACGCCCGGTGGAATCCCCAAGTGTGTGGTCACGGAGTACGGAGTGGCGGACCTTACGGGGTTGGCGACAGACGAGATCGCCATGGCTCTGATCAGTATTGCTCACCCCGAATTCCGGGCGCAGTTGCTTGAGGATGCGAAGCGGCTCCATCTCCTGTAGCTCCAGCAACGAAGACGCGCGCGTCTTCTTGAACGGATAAGGGAAAGCGGTCTCCCATTTAATTGGCCGTGTGAAAATGCTCTTTTTATGGAGGAAGAACACCGGGGGATGGAACTAACTATTGTGGACAACCACAACAGAGTTTATCATCACCCCTTCAGAAATAATTTTTATAAGTAAAAATTATTTCTGAAGATAAAAAAATAACCTCTTAACGAGGTTATTTTTTTATGGTATAATGTCATTAATTATAAACTTTCAACTCCGTTATGTTTGGCTATAAATACAAACGATTAGATGGCGCGGTGGAAATTAAGCAGCATTTTGGTTTTTTTAAGGAAAAAATTGGTTTGTTTGAAGGAGTGGCTTTTATTATTTCAGGCACCATTGGTGCTGGCATTTTAGGTTTGCCTTATGCTATTTCTAAGGTTGGCCCAATGGTTGGTGTTTTGTATATTCTTACAGTAGGGCTTTTGATGATGGGAATGAATTTAATGCTCGGTGAAATATTGGTGCGTACTAAAAATAATTTACAAATAGTGGGTTTAGCGCACAAATATTTAGGAATTTGGGGTAGGATTTTTATGACAGTAATGATGTATAGTTCCATGGTTGGTATTTTGGTGGTTTATATTATTGGAGAAGGAGAAGCTTTGGCCGCACTTTTGGGAGGTTCTTCGGTTACCTGGAGTTTGTTGTTTTTTGCCGTGGCGGTAGTATTTATTTTTCGGGGCTTAAAAAGTTTTAAAATTTTTGATTTTTTTTTAACCGTGGGAATACTTTTGGTGGTTTCTTTTATTACTTTGGCTTGCGCCCCGCATATTAAATTAAGTAATTTACATTATACCAGTTTTGCTAATCTGCTTTTTCCCTACGGTGTGGTATTATTTTCTTTTGCTTCTAGTGGCGCGGTGGTGGAGGCACATGGTATTTTAAAAAATAGTGAAGTCAATTTTAAAAGAGCCATTATTATTGCCGGAACAATTTGCATTGTAATCTATACTCTTTTTGCTTTGGCAGTTTTGGGAGTTACTGGTTTGCAAACCTCAGAAATTGCCACTTTGGGGCTCGGTAATAACGTGAGCCGAGGATTTTTTATTTTTGGAAATTTGTTTGCGGCTTTGGCCATGGGCACTAGTTTTTTAGTTGGCGGTTTATCACTTAAACATTCTTTAAATTGGGATTATAAAATTCCGCGCCACTTGGCAGCAGCTTTGGTGTGTTTGGTGCCTTTGGTAATTTTTATGCTTGGTTTGCGTCAATTTATAGCGGCAATTGACATTGTGGGTGGAGTATTTATGAGTTTAGAAATGCTAATAATAATTTTAATTTATTGGCGAGCTAAACGCTTAGGGGATATTGAACCAGGAAAATATCAATTAGACAATGTTTATCTTTTGGCCGGGGCCTTGATTTTAATGTTTGTGGTTGGAGCGATGTATAGCGTGGCGAAGCTTTTTTAATTAAGATTAAGACTAAGATTAAGAATTAAATATTAATAAAATATGAAAATTACCAAATATCCACAATCTTGTTTTTTGATAGAGAGTTTGGGAAAGAAAATTATTATTGATCCTGGTAATTTGGTAATGGAAAAAATGCCGGAATTCAATATTAATGATTGGCAAAATATTGATGCCGTGTTAATAACCCATAAACACAGCGATCACTGTGACCCAATTTTAATAAAGAATATTAAGAAAATTAATGTTGATGTACCAATTTATGGTAATAGTGAAGTGGCAGAAATTTTGCAAAAGGAAAATATTATTGTAAATATTGTTAGAGAAAGTGATAGGTTTAATTTGGGAAAATTAATTGTGGAAGTAACTCCAGCTCTGCATGGTTATTATTTTTTAATGAAAGGTGGTGGCTATCCAAAAGAGAACATAGGATATATTGTAGATGATGGAGAACATCGACTATACCATACTAGTGACACCTTAATGTTTGAACATGATCTACAGGCTGATATTGTGTTGGTGCCTATTTGTGGTCATGCTGTGGTTATGGAGCCGTTGGTGGCAGTTGAATTTGTGGAAGATATGAAAGCCAAATTTACCATACCTTGTCATTATGATAGTCCTAGACATGCCTTAGGAACAGAGATTTTTGAAAAAATAGCCATAGAGCGAGGTTTGAATTATAAAATATTAAATAATGGTGAAGCTATTGAACTATGAAAGAAATTGAATTAAAGATTTTGGAAATTAATGTTAAAGAGATTATTTTTTTAAATAGTACTTATTAACAGTTTGACAGTTTATTAATTTAGCAGTACAATTTTATCGTTCAAGAAAATGGTGTTGATTGTTGGTTGGTCTTATACAGTTAGCTGTCACTGACTGGATTACTACTCAACAATTTCCTAGGCCTCGTTTCGTCGAACAGGTCTTCTATCTTCTTGAACCAATTTCTGTTATTAAACAGAAAATGTTATTGGATAATTTTTTTATTCATAATTCTTAATTCTTGATTCATAATTCATACATTATGTCTAAATATCTTTTTACCTCAGAATCAGTAACCGAAGGCCATCCAGATAAAATGTGCGATCAGATTTCTGACGCTATTTTGGATGAATTAATTAAAGGCGATCCAAATACCCATGCAGGTATAGAATGTTTAGCAAAAACTGGTTTTGTGGTTGTGGCTGGTGAAGTTACCACTACTACTTATGTAGATATTCAAAAAGTCGTAAGGCAGACAATTTTGAACGTAGGCTATGACAAGCCAGAGTATGGTTTTGAAGGTTCAACTTGTGGTGTGCTTGTAGCTATTTCCGAACAATCTCCGGATATTGCTCAAGGTGTAAATGAAGGTGAAGGACTTTACGAAGAACAGGGAGCTGGAGACCAAGGTTTGATGTTTGGTTATGCTACCAATGAGACTCCGGAACTTATGCCACTCCCAATTACACTGGCTCACAAATTAACTCGTCGTTTGGCCGAAGCTAGAAAGAAAAAAGAAATAGATTATTTACGACCAGATGGTAAAAGCCAGGTGACAGTGGAATATGTTGATGGTCAGCCCAAAAGAGTGGAAACAGTTGTAATTTCCACCCAGCATCATCCTGATGTGGAATTGGAAACCATTAGAAAAGACATGATTGAAAAAATTGTTAAGCCGATTTGTGGTGAATGGCTGGATGAAAATACAAAATATTTTATTAACCCAACTGGAAAATTTGTAATTGGTGGGCCAGTAGGGGATGCTGGTTTGACTGGTCGGAAAATTATTGTAGATACTTATGGTGGAGTTGGTTCGCACGGCGGCGGTTGTTTTTCTGGTAAAGATCCAAGTAAAGTTGATCGTAGTGCTTCTTATTATGCGCGTTATGTGGCTAAAAATATTGTGGCAGCAGGATTGGCTGAAAGGTGTGAAGTACAAGTTGCTTACGCAATTGGTGTGGCCGAGCCGGTTTCTGTTATGGTAAACACTCATGGTACTGGAAAAGTAGAGAATGATAAATTGGAAGAAGCGGTTAGAAAAGTTTTTGACTTTAAACCAAAATCAATCATTCAACAACTTGATTTACTGCGTCCGATTTATAAAGCTACTGCAGCTTACGGACATTTTGGTCGGCCAGAATTTTCTTGGGAGAAAGCGGATAAGGTTGACGAGTTGAAAAAAGCAATTGCAAATTAGAATTAGAAATTGAAAACAAAAAATCCTCCGTAAAAGCGGGGGATTTTTTAAAAATGTTGTGAAGGGCCGGCGCGTCGAGAAGACGCGCGCGGCCCGGGATCGGCAGGATCAATCGAAGGTTGCGGCCTTTTTTTTGGGCCGTTTTTCCGATTTCTTCGTGTAGAAATCGAGCAGCTGGACCGCGGCGAATGCCGCGATCGCACAGACGAGTGGTCCTAGGTAACCCATGAAGAAACTCCACACGAAGAGAAATTGCGAAATACCCAAAGAACAGGGCTAGATTATACGCTGTTTTAGCGGTTTTGTCAAGAACGCGTTTTCATGGTACAATTATGGCTAAGTTTTGTTGTTATTATTCAATATAACAGTTTTTATATGAGTGTAGTTCAGGCCATAGTTTTAGGATTAGTTCAAGGTTTAACTGAATTTTTGCCAATTTCTTCATCTGGCCATCTTATTTTTATTCCTAAACTTTTTGGGTGGGCCAATCAAGGGGTTGATTTTGATGTTATTGTTCATTTAGGCACCTTGTTGGCCTTGGTTATTTATTTTAGAGAAAAATTGTGGCTTATGTTTAAAGCTTTTTTTTCTAAAAAAGTAGCATTAAAAGAAGACAGAAAATTAGCTTGGTTAATTATTTTGGCCACCATTCCAGCGGGCTTGGCGGGATTATTTTTAGAAAATAAAATTAATAATCTTTATTCCCATTCAATTTCTATAATTGGTTTTAGTTTTATTTTTTGGGGTATAGTGCTCTGGATTGCGGATTGGTTTGCTGATTCATGTGAAAAATCTAAGGATCCAAAAATCCAAAAATCAATTAATGAAATAGGCTGGAAAAAATCAATATTTATCGGTTGTGCACAAGTGTTGGCCTTAATTCCCGGTACTTCACGATCGGGCATTACCATGACTGCTGGATTGTTTGCCAAATTAAACAAAAAAACTACTGCTGAGTTTTCTTTTTTAGTGAGTGTGCCAATAATTGCTTTAGCTGGATTATCCGGTTTGTGGCATTTAGCTAAAATTGGATTTAATACTGTAGGGTTGGTACCTCTGTCAATCGGTTTTATAACTTCGGCTGTAAGTGGTTTATTGGGAGTTTGGGTTTTGCTAAAAATTATTCAAAAGTGGAGCTTTAAGCCATTTGTTATTTATCGGATTATTATTGGCTTAATAATTTTATTTTTATTATGAAAGACAGAAAAGTTTTAGCGGTTTTAGGTGCTGGTAATATGGGCACTGCCGTGGCCAAGGTTTTGGCAGATAATAAACATCAAGTTCGGATCTGGAATTGGGAAGGTGACCATGAACCTTTAAAACAAATTGCCAAATATCATGAAAATAAAAAATACCTTCCTGGTATAAAATTGCCTGCCAATGTGCAGGCTTGCTATAAAATAGAGGAAGCTTTACATGAAGCTGATGTTGTTTTTTTTGTAGTGCCGAGTGGTGTTATGGAACACACTCTTTCTTTTGCCGCGCGCAGTATTAAAAATCGAGCTGTTTTGGTAGATGTGTCTAAAGGCATTGAACCTCATTCTTTACAATTAACTCCCTATTTAATCGCCAAGCATGTGCGACCAGCCCTAAAGCATAATGTGGTTACTATTTCTGGCCCAGCTATTGCCAGGCAGATGGCTGAAAAAAAGTGGACAGCCATGAATATTGCTTCCAAAAATAAGAAAGCCATAGCAGTAGTTATGGAAGTTTTGGAAAATGAATATATTAAATTAATACCAACAGCTGACGTGGTGGGCGTGGAAGTGGGCGGTTCTTTTAAAAATGTTTATGCTATTGCTATGGGCATTTGTGATGCCAATGATTATGGTTTGAATACTAAAGCGGCTTTGATAGTGAATGCTATTGGAGAAATAGCTACTTTAATTAAGGCCATGGGAGGCAAAAAACAAACTGCTTATGAATTGGCCGGCTTGGGTGATTTAATTGGTACCTCACTTTGTCCTGATAGTCGCAATCGTACTTTTGGTGAATATTTAGGTAAGGGTTTAAGCGGTGTCGCGGCTTTAAAAAAAGTAAAGCAGACAGTTGAAGGTGTAGAAGCTTCTAAGTGTTTAATTAGATTGGGAGAGAGACATGGAGTAAAGTTACCTTTTGCAGAAATGGTATATGAGTGTATTTTTGGCAAGCGGAAAGCCAGGCAAGTTTTGGCTCAATATTTAAAACAATTATAGACTTGCATTGTGAAAAGGAATGTGGTATGATAAGTATGATAATTCATACTTATTATTATCTTAGTCAATATGAAAAATAATAAAAGTGGTTTTTGTCACTCTCATGATTTTTGTGGCACTACCAATATTGGAGAACGAGGTCAGGTGGTAATTCCTAAAAAAGTGCGCGATCGCTTAAAAATTAAAAGCGGAGACAGTTTTTTGGTAATGAACCGCGAGCAAGCAATTGTTTTGGTGTCAACTGACAAAGTAAAAAAGCTGCTTGGAGAAATTACTAAACAATTAAAAAGTTTAAAATAATTCGTTAATTATCCGTATATTATTAATTTAAAAAATATGAATGACGTAAATAACATTATAAAAAAGAAAAAATGGTATAAGCGTAAATGGCCTTATATTGTTTTGGTGATCGTCTTGTTGGCTGGCGGTATTGCTTATAGTCAATATAAAAAATCAATTCAACCTCCACAATATGAAACTGTAAAAGTTTTGCGAGGAACTTTGATACAAACAGTGGAAGCTACAGGTAATGTGGAAGCTTCCAATGAATTGGATTTACGTTTTGGAACCGCTGGCAGAATTGCCAGATTTTATAAACAAGTTAATGATCAGGTAAAAAAGGGGGATTTGGTGGCAGAACTTGATTTAACTGGTTTACAAGCACAAGTGGCTCAAGCTAAGGCCGCAGTAGATCAGGCCGAGGCCAATTTAAATAAATTGTTGGCCGGCAATACTGCCAGTTATCTTGATGGGTTGCAAGCTTCACTAGATCAGGCTAAAGCAAATTTACAGCAAGTTGAGGGTACTACTCCTGGAGTAGAGAACAGTCAAGCGGTGCAAAATGCTTATACTGATGCGGCAGCGTTATTATTGTCTGTGCAAAATTCTTTATCAGGAGCTTTAACTCAAGCTGATAATATTTTAGGCATGGATAATACTTTAGCCAATATTTCTTTTAAAGATTATCTTTCTGCTTTGGATGGTAGTAAATTAAATATTGCTAAAGGAAAATATTTGGATGCAAAATTAGCCAAACAAAATTTTGATGATTTAATGATTAGTCTTAGTAAAACTTCTGACCATTCTAGTATAGACAATGCAGTATTGGTTGGTGAAAATAGTTTAGCTAGTATGAAGGACTTGTTGGTGGCAGTTTCTGAGGTTTTGGATAAGACTGCTCCGGTAAGTGTTTTAAATCAAACCAATTTAGACTTAATGAAGTCTAGTATCCAGAGTTCACGAGTAGATATTTCTGCCAAAAATATTTCATTATTAAATTCGGTTCACACTATAGAAACAGCTAGAACCAGTTATAGTTATGCTTCGTACAAGGCCTTAGTAGATAGGGCTGAGGCTGCTTTGCAAGATGCTAAAAATCCGCCACGTCAGGCAGATGTAAATAGTTTACAAGCAGCAGTGGAACAAGCCAAAGC
Source organism: Candidatus Magasanikiibacteriota bacterium (assembly GCA_903837125.1). Lineage (GTDB taxonomy): Bacteria > Patescibacteriota > Patescibacteriia > Magasanikbacterales > UBA922 > CAILTG01. The sequence continues at coordinate 15,858 of CAILTG010000085.1, forward strand.
CAATTTGGCTGTGGTTTTAGCTAATCGTAGTCTAGCACAAATAATTTCACCAGTTGATGGGATAGTGGGTAAATCAGATCATAAGGTTGGTGAATATGTTGGCCCTACCGAGGCAGTGGTAAATATTGTTAATCCTCACTTTAATATTAGAGTTGACATTCCTGAGACAGATATTATAAAAATTTCTGTGAATGATCAAGCACAAATAAAATTAGATGCTTATGGTGATGATGTCAAATTTGCTGGCACTGTGGTGCAAATAGAAAAAGGCCAGACAGTAATTCAGGATGTGGTTTATTATAAAGTAACAGTTGCCTTGGGTAATAATGATAAGTATCAAATTTTGAATGGTATGACTGCCAATGTAACTTTTTCTACTGAGAAAAAAGACAATGTATTATATATACCTCAGCGAGCTGTGCATACTAATAGTGGTAAGTATGTTAAAGTGTTGGAAAATAGCCAAGTTAATGATGTGGAAATTAAACTTGGTTTAAAAGGTGACGGGGGAATGGTAGAGGTGACAACTGGTTTGCAAGAGGGACAGGTGATTGTCTTAGGGACGGTGACGAAGTAGAGAATGAAGATTAAATGATTGAATGATTAAAATATTAGGAGATTGGTATATGGATGTAAAAAAATTATTCAGCACAATTTATAAAGTTGCCAAAAAAGAAAAAGTTGAAGTGTCTGTAGTTGGTGGATATGTGAGAGATGAACTGCTTAGTAATTTAAACAGAAAAGATCTTGACTTTGTAGTTATTGGCTCTGGTTTAGAATTTGCCAAAGCCTTTGATAAAGAGCTGAAAGAAACGGGTAGTTTGGTTGAGTTTCCTGATTTTGATACGGCAAGATATATCTTGCCAGTCGAAAGTCAAAAGTCCATAAAGTCCGAAAGTCAGAAAGATGAGACAATTGAATTAGAATTTGCGGGAGCAAGAACAGAAAAATATGACGAAAAATCTAGAAAACCAAAAGTTGTTGCAACTTCTTTAGAAGAAGATTTGCGGAGACGAGATTTTACAGTAAATGCCATGTGTCAGAAAATTGGTGCAGGTGGAAAGTTGGGTAAAATAGTGGATTTGTTTGGGGGACAAGAAGATTTAAAAAATAAAATTTTAAAAACACCACTTGATCCAAATACCACTTTTTCCGATGATCCTTTACGGATGATGCGGGCAGCGCGGTTTGCTTCACAGCTTGGTTTTGCTATTGAAGCTAGTACTTATCAGGCGATTGTTAATAATGTTGACCGTTTAAAAATTATTTCTGCTGAACGAATAAAAGAAGAATTGTTTAAAACCATGTCTACCTCTAAACCTTCAGTGGGGTTGCGGATTATGTATGATAGTGGATTAATGAATATTTTTTTGCCGGAAGTTTGTGGATTAGATGGTGTAGAGGAAATTTTTGGACAACAGCATAAAAATGTTTTAGAACATACTTTTAAAGTAATTGATAATTTAGCAGAGCGAACGGATAAAGTGCTGTTGCGGTTAGCAGGATTATTTCATGACATTGCCAAGCCCCTTACTAAAAAGTTTTTGCGTGGTCGTGGTTGGACTTTTGATATGCATGAACATTTAGGTAAAAAAATGGTTCAGATTATTGGTAAGAGATTAAAATTTAGTACTGATGAAATTAAATTCTTAGCTAAATTGGTACGTTGGCACCAACACCCGATAAGTTTAATGGATGAAGGAATTACTGATAGTGCTATTAGGCGTTTAGTTGTAAATTTGGGAGATGAATTAAATGATTTGCTGAAACTCTGTCGCAGTGATATTACCACCGGTAATCCGCACAAAAAAGAACGTCGTTTAAAAAATTATGATTGGCTGGAAAAGCGTATTGCTGAAGTTATTGAAAAAGATAAACTAAATGCTTTTCAGTCACCAGTGCGTGGTGATGAAATCATGAAAGAATGTGGTCTTAAGCCTGGTCCCACAGTTGGTAAAATAAAAAAAGCTCTAGAAGAAGCGATTTTGGATGGGGTGATTCCAAATGAGTATGAAGCGACCAAAAAATATTTTGAAAAGTTTAAAGGTGAGTATTTGAAGGATGTAGAGGAGTGGGAGAAAACGTAGTTTATAAAGTTATAAAGTTTATAAAGTATGACGTCCATTATTAAAGTAGAAAATTTAACAAAACAATATGAGAATGAAGGTGTGATTACCGAGGTATTATTTGGTTTGAATTTTGAAATAAAAAAAGGAGAGTTTGTGGCAATGATGGGTCCTTCGGGTTCTGGAAAATCTACTTTAATGCATATTTTGGGTTTTTTGGATAAACTCACAACTGGAAAATATTTATTTGAAGGGCAAGATGTGTCAGAATTAGATGAAGACCAATTGGCAGAAATGCGGGGAAACAAAATTGGTTTTGTTTTTCAGGCTTTTAATTTATTGCCAAGAACTACTGTTTTGGAAAATGTGATGATGCCTTTGGTTTATACAAAAATGTCTAAAGAGGATCGTGTTAGCCGTTCAGAAAAGGCAATTGAATCAGTAGGCCTAACACATCGTATAAATAATTTATCTAATCAATTGTCTGGTGGAGAAAAACAAAGAGTCGCTATTGCTCGTGCTTTGGTAAATGATCCTTCAATTATTTTTGCCGATGAGCCGACTGGAAATTTGGATTCAAAATCAGGTCTACAAGTAATGAAAATTTTACAAGATTTGAATATTAAACACGGTCACACTATTATTTTGGTAACCCACGAAAAATATACGGCCGAACATGCTGAAAGAATTTTAAGGATGAAGGATGGGTTGATTGTGAGTGATGAGAAAGTCGCGACAAGATTGATGGCGGATAGTGTGGGGGAATTAAAATAATTTTATGAACTTATTGGAAAACATCCACAGCGTCTGGAATTTACTTGGTCGGAATAAAATCCGCTCATTTTTAACTATGCTCGGAATTATTATAGGTATTTCTTCAGTAATAATTATTATTTCGGTAGGCGCTGGGGCGCAGAGCTTGATTTTAAATCAGATTAAAAGTCAGGGTTCAAATCTAATCACCATTTTACCCGGAAATTCCGATCCTAAAGGACCACCAGCTTCGGTTATTGGAGTAGAGATTACAACTTTAAAATTAGAAAATATAAAAAAAATAATGAATGGTAGTTTTTCAGCTCTTATTGCTGCCACTGGTTATGTAAAGGGAACAGATACTGTAACTTGGGAAAGTGAAAAAACAGATACAACTTTTACCGGTGTTAATGCTGATTTGGTTATTGTAGAAGATACTGGTGTAGCTACGGGTAGATTTTTTACAGAAGAAGAAAATAACGCAATGGCTAAAGTTGCGGTTTTGGGTTCGGATGTGGCGAAAAATCTTTTTGCGGGAGATAATCCAGTTGGCAGACAAATTAAGATTAAAAAAACCATGTTTAATATTATTGGTGTAATGAAGGTTCGAGGTAATAGTGGTTTTCAGAGTCAGGACAATCAAATTTATGTGCCAATTATCACTGCACAAAAATTGCTTTTAGGCATAGATCATATTAGTAATGCACGCTTTAAAGTTGATACTGCAGAAAATGTTAATCCAGCCATGGAATATATTAGCCAAATAATGCGCCAGGAACATAACATTGATAATCCAGAAAATGATGATTTTTCTGTGCGTTCTATGGAACAAAGTCTTTCCATGATTTCTACTATTACCAATGTTTTGCGTTTCTTTTTGGCGGCAGTTGCTAGTATTGCTTTGGTTGTTGGCGGGGTGGGGATTATGAATGTGATGTTGGCAGCCGTGCAAGAAAGAACCAGAGAGATTGGTTTACGTAAAGCCGTTGGTGCGAAAAATAAATATATTATTAGTCAATTTTTAGTGGAAACTTCAATGATAACTTTTATTGGTGGAGTGATTGGTATAATTATGGGAATTCTGGTTTCTTTTTTAGTATCTGTAATTGCTAAAAAATTAGGTTACAGTTGGGATTTTGTTGTTTCAATTTGGTCAATTGTTATGGCCTGTGTGGTTTCGATTGGTATAGGTTTAATTTTTGGTATTGTGCCAGCCAAAAGAGCGAGTAAATTGGATCCGATAGAAGCGTTGAGATATGAGTAAAATCAAAACACAAAACTCAAAAGTCAAAACTACAACTCAAAACCATTTAACTAGTTTATAGTTTTAAGTTTCGGTTTTGAGATTTGACATTTGAGTTTTGAATTATGAATTTAATTAGTCTGCAACTTGCAATCCAATCGTTAAAGCGCCAAAAGACTCGCGCTATTTTAACGATTTTGGGAATTTCTATTGGTATTTCAATTGTCATTACTATTATGGCAGCGGGTAGGGGATTAAATAAATTTGTGCTGGGTCAGTTAGATGTTTATTCTCCAAATACAATTAGTATTGAAGTAAAGATTCCTGCCGCAAAAAAGAATTCCACTGACAACGCTTCTGGTCAGGCTACTGGTATTACTATTACCACCATGAAAGAAAAAGATTTAAATGACATTCAGAAAAATTCAAACATTGTAAATGCTTATGGTATGGTAATAGGGCAAGCAGTTGTGAAATATCAAGGTTTACAAAAAACCGTTTTACTGATGGGCGAAGGTTATAGTGCTCCAGAAGTGGAGGTAGTTAAATTTACTGCTGGTGGTATGTTTACGCAGAGCGACGAATTAGGTCTAGCCCAAGTGGCAGTTATTGGTTCAGTTACCAAGGACAATTTATTTGGTGGAGATGAAGCAGTTGATAAAACAATCTATGTTTCTGGCAAGCCTTTTAGAGTGGTAGGAGTTTTGGCTAAAAGAGGAGCAGTATTTGGCATGGATATGGACAACATAATAATTTTACCAACCAAGACTATGCAGAAAAGAATTTTAGGTATTGATTATTACCGCCAAATTATTGCCAAAATGAAAGACCAGAGTTTAACCAAACAAACTGTAGCGGATATCGAGGAAATAATGCGGACTAATCATGATATTACTGATCCCAATAAAGATGATTTTGCCGTGAATACCATGGCAGAAGCTGTTTCCATGCTTTCTAGTGTAATTAGTGGAATTACTTTTCTTTTGGTAGCGTTGGTTTGTGTGTCTCTAATAGTTGGTGGGGTGGGTATTATGAATATTATGTATGTGTCAGTGACTGAACGAACTTTTGAGATTGGGCTTCGTAAATCAATGGGGGCAAAAAGCAAGGATATTTTATGGCAATTTTTAATGGAAGCTGTACTTTTAACTGTTGGTGGAGCAGCCGTGGGAATAATTTTAGGAGCCTTTATGGCCTTAATAATATATTTGATTGCTATTTATTATAATTTTGTGTGGGTCTATTCCATACCGATTTCTTCGATTATTTTGTCAGTTGGTTTCAGTGCTGGAGTAGGGTTGTTGTTTGGACTTTATCCTGCTAAAAAGGCAGCGTCGCTAGACCCGATTGTGGCATTGCGAAGAGAATAAAAAAGAATATTTATAAAGTGGATAGGTCAATTTGACAAGAAATTTGGGAGGGGCTATACTAATTCATAGTAATTTACTATGAATTATTTATTTTAAAATATATTATGCCAAAAATCATTGTCCCTATTCGTGGAATGCATTGTAAATCATGTGAAATTTTAATAGAAAATAGTTTAAAAAAAATTCAAGGAATAAATAAGGTTGAGGTTAATCACAAGACAGGTTTGGCTAAAATTTTTTATCAAGATCAGCTGCCCTCGGCCGAAGCCATAAAACAAAATATTATTGAGGCAGGCTATCAAGTAGGGCAAAAAGGCAAATTACCTTGGTTTTCAAAAGATTTTAGTGATTATAAAAATTTATTTTTTGCCGGTATTATTCTTTTTATACTTTATGAATTGGCCAAATCGTCTGGTTTGTTCAATTTAAATATTGCTAGCAATAATGCCAGTCTGTTGGTAGTGTTATTAGTTGGTTTAGTGGCTGGTGTTTCCACTTGTATGGCATTGGTTGGTGGATTGGTGTTGGGTGTTTCAGCTCGACATGCTGAACTTTATCCCGAAGCTACAACAATGGAAAAATTTAGACCGCATTTATATTTTAATTTAGGTAGAATTATTGGTTACGCTCTACTTGGAGGAATTGTGGGATTAATTGGTTCTGCCTTTAAACTATCAGCAACTTTTTTAGGAATTATGACTATTGCGGTTGGTGGGGTAATGATTTTTTTGGGTTTAAAATTGGTGGAGATATTTCCTGTTTTGCGTGATAAAACTGTAACTTTGCCTAAAAGTTTGGCTAAATTATTAAAAATTAATCCAGAAAATAAAGAATATAGCCACAGAGGGACGATGATTACTGGTGCACTTACTTTCTTCTTGCCTTGCGGTTTTACTCAGGCCATGCAATTGTATGCTGTATCCACTGGTAGTTTTGTACAGGGATTCTTGATTATGGGTTTATTTGCTTTGGGCACTTCTGTAGGTTTGTTGAGTGTTGGTGGTCTTTCCTCGGTGTTTAAAGGAAAGAAAGCTAAATTGTTTTTTGCTGTAGCTGGCTTAGCCGTAATTATTTTAGGCTGGTTGAATGTGGCTAATGGTAGTCATTTGGCTTTTCAGGGACAGGTAATTTCTTCAAACAATAATCAGATAACAAGTGGAGATGTACAAGAAGTAAGAATGACACAAGACTCTTATGGTTATAGCCCCAATCAATTTACGATTATTAAAGGAAAACCTGTGAGATGGATCATTACTTCCACTAATAATTTTACTTGTGCTGCTTCTATTGTAATGCCTAAATATGGCATAAACAAAAATTTAGAAAAAGGTGAAAATATTATTGAATTTACTCCAAGCGAAATTGGAGAAGTGCCATTTTCATGTAGCATGGGAATGTATCGTGGTAAATTTATTGTTGAATAATATGAAAAACAAAAAAGAACAATTCAATATTTCTGGCATGCACTGCGCCTCGTGTGCTTTGCTTATTGAACAAAATTTAAAAAAAATTCCTGGTGTTAAAAATGTTGTGGTAAATTATGCCAATCAGAAAGCCATTTTGGAGCATGAAGATTATGTTGGGCATGAAATGATAATGAAAGTAATTAAAGATACTGGTTATCAAGCGCAACCAATTAGTGAAGAAATGACTCACGGTGAACATAATCATCAGCGAATGATGCAAGAGGGAGAAATAATCAAAGAAAGAAATTATTTTTTGTTTAGTTTACTAATGTCACTGCCGGTTTTGGCATTGTCTATGTTTTTAAAAGACAAGTCTTTTATTAGTTTAGTTTTGCAGTCAGTTTTAGCAGGTATTGTACAATTTTATATTGGTTTTAGATTTTATCGCGGCACTTGGTATGGATTAAAAAATAAAATGGCCAACATGGATACTTTGGTTGCAGTTGGTACTTCGGCAGCTTATTTTTATAGTTTAGCTTCAACTTATTTTTTGAAAGATGCTCAAGTTTTTTATGAAACTTCTTCTTTGCTTATTACTTTTGTTATTCTTGGTAAATGGCTAGAAGCCAAGACTAAAGGCAAAACTGGTGAAGCAATCAAAAAACTTATGGGTTTGCAGGCTAAGACGGCGAGGGTTATTCGTGATGGTCAAGAATTTGATGTGCTGATTGAAGAAGTAAAAGTCGGTGATGTTATTGTTGTTAAACCAGGAGAGAAAATTCCAGTTGATGGCGAAATAATTGAGGGATATTCCAGTGTTGATGAATCGATGATTTCTGGTGAAAGTATTCCAGTGGAAAAAAAGATTGGAGATAAAGTAATTGGTGCAACTATAAACAAGACTGGTAGTTTTATATTTAAAACTACCAAAATTGGCAAGGATACGATGTTGGCACAGATTATCAAAATAGTTGAAGAGGCTCAAGGATCAAAAGCGCCGATTCAGAAATTTGCTGATAAAGTTTCTAGTATTTTTGTACCAACAGTAATATTTATTGCCTTAGTAACTTTTGTAGTTTGGTTTTTTGTTGTTGGGAGTAGTTTTGCCGCTTCTTTGATGGTGGCGGTGGCCGTGTTAGTAATAGCTTGCCCTTGTGCTTTAGGTTTAGCCACACCCACGGCGATTATGGTTGGTACCGGTAAGGGAGCAGAACAGGGGATTTTAATTAAAGGTGGAGAATCTTTGGAAGTTGCTGGAAAAGTTAAAGTTGTTGTTTTTGATAAAACTGGAACTTTAACAGAAGGAAAACCGGAGGTGGTTTGTATTGTGGAAAGTAAAAAGCACAAAGTAGAAAATATTTTACAATTAGTTGCTTCGGTGGAAAATAAATCTGAGCACCCTTTGGCAGAAGCGATTTTGAAAGAAGCTAAAGAATTGAATTTGAAATTTTTACCAGTAGAAAATTTTTCGGCTGAAGTTGGTAGAGGTGTAAAAGCGAAAGTTGTTGATAAAGAAATTTTAATTGGTAATGGTGCGTTATTAAAAGAATATAATATTGATTATGAAGAGTTAAGAACGGAAATGATTAGTGAAGAAGAACAGGGGAGAACAATTTTAATGGTAGCGATAGATGGACAAATGGCGGGTTTTATTTCGGTTGCTGATAAACTAAAAATTAGTAGTAGCGAAGCGATAAATGATTTGGAAAAATTAGGTTTGGTGCCAGTAATGGCTACAGGTGATAATAATAAAACCGCAGAAGCAATTGCCAAAGAGATTGGAATCAAAAATTGGCATGGTCGTGTTCAGCCACAAGATAAGTTAGAAATAATTAAAGAATATCAAAGTAAAGGACAAAAAGTGGTTATGGTTGGTGATGGTATTAATGATGCACCAGCTTTGGCTCAAGCAGATTTGGGTATTGCTATGGGGGCGGGCACTGATGTGGCTTTGGAAACAGGTGGAATTGTATTGGTTAAAAATGATTTGAGAGATGTAGCCAAAGCTATCAGACTTAGTCAGTTAACTATGAATAAAATTAAACAGAATATGTTTTGGGCTTTATTTTATAATAGTATTGGTATACCAATCGCTGCCTTAGGTTTACTTAAAGCTGAATTTGCTGGCTTGGCCATGGCGTTGAGTAGTGTCTCAGTAGTTTTAAACTCACTATTATTAAAAAGAAAAAAGCTCTAGATTAAGCCGTTTTTCAAGGGCTCCTGTTGCTAAAGACAGGAGTTTTTGTTATACTGTTTTTATCTATGTTAGCACTAATTTGGCATGATTACCTTTACCAGCCACTTTTTAATGCATTGATTTGGATCTACAGCAATTGGACTGATCATAATTTGGGTTGGGCAGTGGTATATTTAACCATCATTTTACGCGTGGTTTTATTACCTTTTACTTTTGTTAGTGAAAAAAATTTAGTAAAAGATGAGGAATTGGAAAAGGAAGTGGTTCGTTTGAATAAAGAATTACATAACGATCTTGTATTAAAAAAAGAACAGATTCGTAAGATTTTAAAACAGAAAAAAGTGAGTTATTGGAGTAAGGCTATAGTTTTAGTTACTCAAATTTTGGTTTTGGTTTTGTTGTATCAAGTGTTTTTACAAGGAATTACAGGTCAAAAAGTAATGAAAAATCTTTATTCTTTTATAGAATATCCAGGCAAGATTAACACTGTTTTTTATGGTTTTGAACTGGGTAAAGTTCATGATTTAATTTGGCCAGGAATTGTCATGGTGTATCTTTGGGTAGAGATTTATATTGAATATAGAAAGCGAAAAAATGGTTTAACTAAGTCGGATTTTTGGTATTTTATCCTTTTTCCAGCTTTTTCCTATTTAGTATTGTGGGCTTTGCCAATGGTAAAGTCGGTGTTTATCTTGACAACTATGACTTTTTCTGTTATAATTCACCAGTTTAGTAAACTCATTTTTAGGCCAAAAAAGAAGCCTGTAGGGGTGCCAGTACATCATTAAAACAAGCTGTTTGGAAAATTTAGATTTATTGTTATATTGCTACATTGCCACATTGTTAATATCAATGTAACAATGTAATAGTTTAACAATGTAATATTTTTATATGGCCGATTCACTAGATAAATTAATGTATTCTTTCGTAATGGAGGATGTTTTAAAGGGTGTGTTTATTTATGTACCGCCTGGATATGTAGCCTGTGTTTATGATTTGGGCAGGGGAGTGTTAAAAAAAGTTTTAACTCCAGGATTGCATTTAAAAATTCCTTTTTGGCAAAAGGCCAAATTATTTAACACTCAAACCTTGGAATATAGTATTTCTCGAGAATTTAATTTGGCAAATGAAAAAGCCATGGGGGATATTCCTACAGCTGCTGTTACCCAAGATAGTAAAAGAGTGGGTGTGGAAGGTACTATTTTACTTCGCTTAGATATTCACCAAATTCCGGCCATCTGGCAGACTATTGGTGAAGATTTTGTGGCCAAGATTGTTCGTCCTACCATTAGAAGTAGAATAAGAATGGTAATGAGCCGGTTTGATAAGCAGGATATTATTGGCCAAAAGCGCGACTCAGTAGAAACAGAATTAAAAAATGAATTAGAGCGTATTTTTTATTCCCGCGGTATTTATGTAGAAAATGTGTTGCTTTCTGAGATTGCTGATGTTACTGAATTTGTGAGGATTGCGAAAGAATAGTATCGATTTAAACAGATTTATACAGATTATAACAATAACCATCCCAAAGGGTGGTTTTTTGTGTTTTTTTAGCCAAAAGAACTGTGGATAACTGGCTAGTTGACAGGGAATTGTGTGAGTGGTATATTATCACTCGTGAGTAGAGAGTGCTAAAATGCACAACATACAAAATTCACGTAATAAAATACAAAAAGATAGTCTGTTGTCTGTTATTCCATTTATTTTGTATATTGTTTAGTTATGGATACAAGAAAAGAATTACTTTTAAGACTTATTGTAGAAAGTTATATCAAAACCGCTGAACCGGTTGGCTCTAATTTTTTAGTATTAAAATCTGGCCTAGATATATCAGCTCCCACTGTCCGAAATGAAATGCGAGAACTTGAAGAAACAGGTTATTTGACCCATCCACATACTTCTGCCGGTCGAATTCCTACTGAATTAGGTTATCAGTATTATGTGGAGAATTTAATGGAAGCAGATAAAATAAAAAAGAATACCAGAACTAAAATTGAAGATTTGGTTAAAGACGAAAAAGACAGTATTAAAAAAGTTAAAGGTTTTGCTAAATTGATTTCTGAAGAGACTGGTGAAGCAGTAATAGTTGCCTTTGATTCAGATAATATTTATTATACGGGCATTTCTAGTTTATTTTCTCAGCCAGAATTTCGTGATAACAACAGTTTAACATCAATTTCTAATATTTTTGATCATTGTGAAGATAATATGGAAGAAATGTTTAAGGCAATTGGCCAAGAAATAGGTATTTTGATTGGCCAAAAAAATCCTTTTGGAAACGCTTGTGGACTTGTGGCTACAAAGTTTGGAGGTAAGGGTTTGTTTGCAATAATTGGACCCACCAGAATGAATTATGGTGAGAGCGTGGATTTGGTTAAATTTATTAAAGAACTAATCTAAATTAGTCAAAAGTTCTTAAAGTCCTAAAGTTCGTAAAGTTAAAAATTATGATAGAAGAACAAAAAAATATTCAAGATCAAAAGATTGAAAGATTGGAGGATCAAATAGGCGACGTAGAACAGAATGTTGGTGTAGTTGAAGATGAAAAAATAGATGATAAAATGATAAATGATAAAAAACAAAAGCATATTTTTTTTCATAAAAAATGTCAGCATTGTGAAAAATTTCAAAATGAAGCCAGTGAATATAAAGCTGGCTGGCAAAGGGCGCAAGCAGATTATAGTAATTTAAAAAAAGAGGTTGAAAACATGCGGGGCGAGTGGGCGAGATATAGTGAGCAGCAGATTTTGGAAGATTTTATTCCGGTGTATGATAATATGCGAAAAGCATTTAACCTGGAACATGGAACATGGAATACTGAACAAGAAAATTGGGCAAAGGGGATTGGATATATAATGAAACAATTTTGGAAAGTAATGCAAGATCACGACGTAGAAGAAATAAAAACAGTTGGTGAAATATTTAATCCAGAAGTGCATGAAGCGATTAGCGAGGAGGAATCAGATTTGCCGGAACATACAATTGTAAAAGAAGTTGAGGCAGGATATGTAATGAAGGGGAAAGTGATTAAAGTAGCAAAAGTGGTGGTGGCGAAAAATAAAGAATAATTTTTAAAATAAAATTTATGCCTAGAGAACTAATGATTAATATAGGTGTGCCAGTTCACTCAGTAGACATTGAAAAGAATCCTGAGGTAGGAGAAAAAGTAAGAAAAGGATTGAGGAAGATCGCGAGTGATAAAAAATATACTATCGATATATTGGTTGATATGATGGAAAAAGCGGCTAAAAAAGAAGCTGGTGGGGTAGATTTTAGAAATTTTATAAAATATTTGGAATTGGATATGAAAGAAACGGGGACAGAAAATGGCAATGATGACCCTGATACAAATAGAAACAAAGTTCGTGAAGCAATAAGTATTTATGCAGAAAAACATAATATAAACATTTAGTTTTTTATAATTTAATAATAAAAATATGGAAAAAGGAATTTTACTTAGTGGGGGGGGTAGAGAGGAATTGCCAGCGGAGTTAACTAAAAATGAAGAAGTTTTTAATCAAATTGCGGAATATTTATTTAGTGAGGGAGGCAGATTATTGGGGTATAATTCTGTTGATGACGCCAAGAGAGATTTAATGAAAAATATTAAACTTTTATCAAAAGCTAAACCTTCATTTGGATTGAGAGATTTATTAGAATTTATGTTTGAAACAAAAGAGGAAGTTGTTGCGTCAGTTAAAGAAAAAATGGCGATAACAGAAGCAATTGCGAATCATTTAAAAACGCAAATTAATGAAGCAAATGAAGAGATAGTTTTTTCCGGTTTAGGTAAGTTTGCTAGCGTTGTTGATACTGTTGCAGGTGGTAATAAACCGGATAAAGAAATTAATTAAAAATTTTAAAAAATTTGATGATGAGATAAATTAATTGAATTATGTCTGCAATAAAACAGGAGGTAAAAACATCACCGGAAAAATTTAATTGCGATGTTTTGCTTTCTCTTGATGATTTAAAATTATTTTGGGAATGTTACAAAAAACAAAATCGTTTGCCAGATGGTAGCCTGCCAAAGGATCATCCGGATCCTAGTTTGGTGACAGATTTGGGTAGCCAGGTTTGGGCCGAAAGAAAATTAACAGATATTAATGAAGGGAAAGAAATGTGCCTTGGCGTTAAAGTAGATGATAAAATGGTAGCTACCGGAAGATTAATTTTTAGTGAAGTTGGCGGGAAAAAACAAGCATTTTTAGCCTCTTTAACAGTTGATAATGAATTTCAGGGAAGGGGAATGGCAAATAAAATGATTGGCGGTATGAAGGCTGAAGCGGTTAAAAATTCTTGTGAAACATTGGTGGCAGAAGTTTTGATAAAAAACAAGACCGGCCCATTTACCATGTTATCTCTGTTTAAAGAAGGATTCGTTTTGGATGCGGTGGCTAGGGATAAATACGGCAAAGGCAGTGGGGTTTATATAATACATTACTATGTTAATCCAGAATTGGTTGGTGATGAGGCTGATAAAAATGTACCAGAGAGACGAGTGGATTATGGCAATTTGGATGGAATTGAAGAATTATTGGAAAACGATTGGAAAGGCGTTAGAGTGGAAAGAGGTACGGATTTAAGAATGTATTTAATTTTTAAAAAATTTCAAAAAAAATAATTTAAATTTATTTTAATATTAATATTTAATAATTTATATATTGTATGAGTAAGATACTTGGAA
>CAILTG010000086.1 GCA_903837125.1 Candidatus Magasanikiibacteriota bacterium
AATAGAGAAATTATTATTAAATAATAAAAAATATTTGGAATAAGAAGTATTTTTTTCAAAAAAGCGGTAGCGGTTATTGCTCCGATAACGGAAAACAGTCCAAACACTAAACAAAAAGAATGTGGTAAAAGACCATACAAAACACCAGACCAGAAACCATTCTTTGTATTATTTTTAGTAATTTCGCAACAATTATTTTGTTCCATATTATTTATTATAGATATTAATAACTTTCAAAATTTCCTCTGTCATTTGTTTTTTCTTTTTTTCATTTTTTGCCATAACCGCGGATTTGAAACATGTATTAAAATGATTACTCATAAGCATTTCGTGTGCTGACCTGAGCAAACCTATAACTGCTAGATTTTGTTGCATTACGTCTATACAATAATGATCATTCTCAACCATGTCAGCAATTTTGGAAAGCAAACCTGATGCTTTTTTAAAATTAATAAGAATTTTCTTCTTTTTGTTTTCTACAATCATTTGTTTTAAATTATTTTAATAAGATACCTGGGGGGTAGGTATTAGACAATAATATCAGAGTACATTTATTTGTCAAAAATATCTGTTGATAATTTTATTCCTTTGAAATATTGCATTAGCAAAATATTTTAAAAATGTTAAAATACCAACATGAACAATCTCAATATCCCCTATCCTAAAAAAGTTTTTGTTTTTGGGCGGGATACAATATTGGGCGAAAAGATTGCAAAACTCCTTGAGGTTACTCCAACCTCACACAATACAGTTTTTTTTCCTGATGGAGAAAGACTCCCCCACCAAACAAAAACTGTTCGAGATAACGATGTTTATATAATTTTTACAAGTTTAAACGGAAACGAAACAGATAGATGGTTCGTTGATTATTTACGCCTAGTTCGATCTATTAAACACGGCCAACCACACAAAATAACGGTTGTGATGCCTAAGCTAGTTCAACAAAGACAAGATGTAGAAAATCGACATTTACGCCAGCCCAAGATGAGTGATTTTTTTCCAGACTTATTAAAAACCGCAGGTGCAGACCGTTTGGTAGTATGTAAATTACACAATCCTGCAAGTTGTAGTAGTAGTCCTGTGATGGAAAATCTTGATACGACAAAACTTATTATCAATGAGATTAAATCTAGATTTCCAAATATTTCGAATGTTGTAATTGCGTCTGGCGATATGGGTGGCTCAAAATATGCACGTAAAATTGCAGAGGAAATACGCGTTCCACTTATTATTACCGATAAAGATCGTGATCCTTGTACTGGCAAAACAAGAACCATGAAGGTTTATAGTCAGGGTGAAGTTTCAGAAAATATCGACACAGCAATTTTTGTTGACGATTTAATAAGTACTTTTGGTACGCTTAGAAAAGCTGCTGATGCCCTTTCAAATGAATATGGTCACATTAAAAATTTCTGTGCTATGGCAACGCACGCAGATTTTGGAACTGAGACTTATCAAAACATTGTTGATTCGAAATTTTCTTCTGTTTTTGTAACCGACACGGTACCGGTAACAAATGACTTTATCCAAAAAATTAAAAAAACAGGAAAAAATCTTGCATTTATTTCAGTAGCCAAACTTATTGCTCAAACGATAGACAACCTACACAATGGCGACTCGGTTTCTGAATTATGGAAAAGGTAGCTTTTTTGATAATCACCACGCAAAATCAAATCTGTATGATTTTCTTGACTTCACCGCAATATTTTAGTAGGATAACTAACGGAAAAATCTAGTAGATAGGAGTAAAAAATATGGTCATGAAATTGTTGAGTTACGTTCTTTCGGTCGGTTGTAAGCACTGGGCACTAGTTGTTATGGTACTTGTCATAGTTTTTGGTTGGTATATTTTAAACCGTTTTGTAAACCTTACAGAATGTGACTGGCGGATAGACTAAATTCAAAGAGGAGACAGAATATTAGTTTAAAAACGCCGTGGGCTTAACCCCCCGGCGTTTAAAATGAATAAACATTTTAATTATCAAATATTTTTATGCCGCCACTTTTTCTTTCTCCAAAATCTCAATTACTACCTTTGATGCCTCTTCATACTGTTTATTTTTTATTAAAATTCTCAAAGTCTCGTTGTCTTTATTATTAATAATTTCACGAACCTTTGTCGCCTTTCCACCCACCCACTCATTTTGCAAAGCGTGTAATCTCTTATTCTCTTCTTCAGAATAACTTTCGCTTCCACGCTTAATACCCATATTTTTCATTAATATTTCTTCAAAATCAATCACCTCCTCTGGAGACAACACGATACCAGTAATTATTTTGTCTTTTGTGTTAGTTTCGTTCATGTAAATATTTTTTAATATAATCTTAATAATAGTATTATTATAACACAATCCTATACTTCACACAACTCATCGTTTTCTCAACCATTCCTCTTCCTGTCTAACAAGTATCTCGTTTGCTTTTTCGGGTTCACACATCAACTCTTTCACCACCCTTTCCATCCGCATAGACTGAGAACCTTTAACTAAAATTAAATCGTTTTCTTTTATGATGTTTATTAATTGCTTTCCTGTCTCCATAGATTGTTCAAATTGATAAATGTTATTCTTATCCATTAGGGTGTCGAGTGCTCCCTCAGCTATCTTTCTGGATCTAATACCAACCGTAATCAAAACATCACAGGCTTCAGCAACAATTTTTCCAATTTTATAGTGTTCATCAACTGAATGTTTTCCTAGTTCCAACATGTCTCCTAATACTACTATTCTTCTACCAATATTTTTTATATGCTTTAAAGAATACAGTGCTGATGATAGAGCTATTGGAGAAGAATTGTAAGTATCATCTATTATTGTGGTATTTTTTATTCCCTTTATAATTCTCATTCTTCCTTTTGATGCTTCGAGATCAAGAAGTGCCTCGGCAGATTTTACTATGTTTATTTTTTGAGTTAAACCAAGCGCAATCGCAGCTAATGGAGAATAAATACTTTTAGCACCCAAAGAACCCTTAATTACAATTGGTATAACGTTACCATTATACTCAACTTTAAAAGTTAGACCTTCTATGTGTCCGTCATCTCCATAATAATTTACTGCTTCAGTTGCGACCAAATCAGAAAGTTTGGTAGTTCCATAGACAATAGAAATATTCTTTGAACCATCCATTATCTTCATCGAGTCTTCATCGTCACCATTAACTACAAGGATTCCGTTGTGTTTTAATGCGTCAACTAAATATTTCTTTTCCTTAATTACTGCCTCCCTATCCTTGAAAAATTCAACATGCGTCGGCACCTTTGGAAAGGCGGTAAGTACAGTAACATCGGGCTTTAACCATTTTGTAATTTTTTTAATATCCCCCGGTCTATCAGCCCCGACCTCCAAAATTAACCACTCTGGATAATTGCAATTAAACATTATCAGTTCTAATCCCTTAATAAGGTTAATAAGCCATCTAATTGGATTTAACCATGCGTTTTGACACCCCAAGACAGTAAGAGGAATGCCAATATCGCTATTATAACTTTTTTCACTTTTTCTGACAAAAAATGAACTGGACATAACAGCAAAAATCGCGTCTTTTGTAGATGTTTTTCCAACACTCCCAGTAACAGCAACGATTCGTGGTTTATATTTTTTAATAATTAAAATGGCTTCAATTTATTGAATATCAGCACCATGTGTTGGAGAAGAATATTGGCCAAATGAAG